>JAZTXT010000088.1:0-5409 GCA_045636525.1 Bacilli bacterium
TATACTAAAAAATGATTTAAATATATTATTTACTTTATCAGATATATCTAAGAAATATGTAATAACTATTGAAAATAAAACATTTCTTAGTATATTTAGGAAGTATTATTTGAAATTTGATAATGAAAAGAAAATATTATCATATAAAGAAAATTTCTTAAATGAATTTTTCCTTGATAAGAAGATTAGTGAAATAGATAGAATGGGATATAATGCGAGCCCTTATACTGTTGGATTTATTACTTATATGCCATATGAAGATACAGAGAATAAAGAATTTGTTGGAACTTTATCTAATTATTTAAGTGGATTTGAAGATTTATTTGATGTGGATTTTGAATTAATATCTTATGATAATATTGCAGAATTAAAAAAAGATTTATCAGCTGGTGAACTTGATTTGGTATTTGCTAATTTTAGTGGTAATGGTCTTAATATAGATCCAATATATACAAAGTCACTGTTTAAAGAAGAATATGTTGTTCTTTCAAAAGATGTTTTTGTTGTTAAGTCTGTTAAGGGTCTTAAAGGTAAGAAAGTTATTACTGTTAAAGATACATATATAAATACTATGCTTGTTAATAATGGTATTGAATGTGTTACATATGATAATACTGATGATTTACTTAGAAATGTAGATAATAATTCAATAGTGGTTATTGATAAAGATACATATAATTATTATAAAGTGAGAAAATTTAGTAATTATAATGAATTGTATACTGGTGTTTTACCTTATGAATATAGATACTTAATAAGGGATGTAAATAAGAATAATGTATTTAAAGAGATGTTTAGTTATTATGTTACTTCAGTTGATTATGATACAGTTAGATTTAATTATAATACCGGCATGGAAAATTATAGTTCTAGTTCTCTTATGTATTTTGTTGTTAGTTTATTAGTGTTATTTTTTGTAGTAGTAGTAATTTTAACAATAATTAAGAAAAGAAAGAATAAAGAGAATATTTTAAGAAATAATGATAAACTTAAGTATATAGATGCAATGACATCACTTAAAAATAGGACATATTTAAATTGTAAGATAGAGGAGTGGGATGATAATGTTGTGTATCCTCAAGGATTTGTGGTAATTGATCTTAACAATATTAAAGATATTAATGATAGTCGAGGTCATGAAGAAGGGGATATGGTTATTAAGAAAGCTGCTAGTATTCTTATAGTTAATCAAGAGGCTAATACTGATATTATTAGAACTGATGGTAATGAATTTTTAGTATATATGGTTGGATATCAGGAAAAGGATGTTATTGCCTATGCGAGAAAAATATATAAAGAACTTAAAGAACTACCTTATGGATTTGGTGCTACGATTGGATATAGTATGATTATGGATGATGTTAAAACAGTTGATGATGCTATAAATGAAGCTACTATTGACATGAGAAAGAAAAAAGAACAGGTTGATACTAATGGACAAAATTAAAAAATATGCTAAGAAAACATTAAAAATACTAAGTTTGAAGGAACTTAGTATTTTGCCTGCTTATTTGGCTTATAGTTTGGTTTTAGCAATAATTCCTATTATTACTATTATTGTAGTGGTACTAGGTACTTTTAATATATCTATTGATACGATCATTACTCTTATTAATAATATACTTCCTGATTATGCTAGTGATGTAATTGTTGGAGCTATATCTGGTGAAAGTTTTGACTGGTCAGTCGGAGTGCTTAACTTAGCTACATTTGTTATAGCTGCTAATGGGATGTATGCTATTGTTAATGCTTCAAATAATTTGTATAAGTTAGAGAGTGATTCACAAATAAAAGATAGAATTAGATCATTTGCTATACTTGTTATTATGATTTTACTTTTACTTTTCATGATAATAGTTCCTATGCTTGGTGATAAGATTATAGATATTGTAGGTGATTTTAATATATCTAAAAATATTATTGAGATGATTACATTAGTGTATGATGTTCTTAAATGGCCTATAACATTGCTTTTAATATTTTTTGCTATTAAATGTATTTATATCATTGCACCTTCTGTTAAGATTAAGAGTGAAGATACTACGATAGGTGCTTTTATTACTACTATTGGATGGGCAATATTTACTGCAATATTTGGTTATTATATTAATTTCTTTGGTAGATATGATATTATATATGGTGGACTATCAAGTATTATTATTTTGTTAATATGGTTTTATGTTCTTAGTTTTATTTTAATACTTGGTATAGTTATTAATACTATGAAGTATAATAAACAGCGTTAGAGTTATAATATTTATGGATACAATAATAGTATTACTTAGTATCCTTTTTACAGACTACGATAGTGATTTGTAGTAATACTATTGTCTCCTTAATGTGGTATGGTCTTATATGACCTAAGTGAGTTTAATGCTCACTTTTTATTTTTGTTTAAACTTTGGTAGTTTGTGTAAATTTATAAAAATAATGTATATAATTGTAGAAAAAAACATCATAAAATGTTATAATGTTGTAGAGGTAGAGAGTATGAAGAGAGTTATGTTGTTTTTTATTCTTTTTTTCACTTTTGTTACTATGGTTAATGCTAGTACTGGTACTGTTGTTTGTACTAGTGGAGATACTAGTCCATTAAGGGTTAGAGATAGCATTAATGGAAATGAAGTAGGATGGCTTTCTTGTAATTCTACTGTTGAAGTTTTGAATGAAGAAGTTGGAGCTACTGATAACTGTTCTAAGTGGTATGAAATAAAGCAAGGTGATTTAACTGGTTATTCTTGCGGTGAATATATAAGTATTAATAGGAATATAGAAAATTTAAAAGGAAAAGTATCATGTGTTGAGAATAATGATCCTTTGGGAGTTAGAGATAATATTAATGGTAATAGGGTAGATTATTTATCTTGTGGTACTGAGATGAATATATTAGATGATAAAATTGGTAGCGCGGGGACTTGTGCTAATTGGTATAAGGTATCTTATGGGGATAATAAGGAAGGATATGTATGTGGTACATATGTTATAACTTATGTAGAAGTTGATTATGATAGTGAAGATATACAATTATACAGAGATAGTTTAGCTTCTGCTGGGTTTCCTTTAAGTTATTTAGATGCATTAGTGGAATTACATGTGCAGTTTCCTACTTGGAATTTTATTCCTTTTAATACGCATTTGGATTGGAATACTGTTATTGATAATGAGAGTGTACAAAGTAGAAATTTAGTTCATTATACTTATGGTATAGGTTATAGAAGTACGGAAGCTTATAGTTATAATTGGGAGACTGATGAATATTATAGGCATCCCACTGAAACTAATTGGTGGTATGCTAGTCGTGATGCAGTAGAATATTATATGGATCCAAGAAATTATTTGAATAGTAAGAATATTTTTACTTTTGAATCATTGTCTTATGAACCGTCATTTCAAACTGTTAGTGTTGTAGAAAAAATACTTAATAATAGTTTTATGCCTACTATTTACAATAGATATAATGAAGAATCATATACTAATGCATTTATGATTGCTGCGGAAGAATATAATGTCAGTCCAGTACATTTAGCTAGTAGGATATTGCAGGAACAAGGAACAAACGGTTCTATAGCTTCTCTTGGTGGAAATTTTACTTATAATGGTAATACTTATTCAGGGTACTTTAATTTTTATAATATTAAAGCTACAGGTGTTAATCCTGCGGTTCAAGGCTTAGTTTGGGCTATGGGTGGAATTGATCACTTGCAAACATCTTATGGTAGACCTTGGGATACTCCATATAAATCTATACTTGGTGGTGCTAGGTTTTTAAGTGAAGATTACATTAGTATTGGACAGAATACTTTATATTTTCAAAAATTTGATGTATCTAGAAGTAATGGTCATTATACTCATCAATATATGCAGAATATTACAGCTCCTCTTACTGAAGGGGTAGAAACTTATACTAGTTATAATAGTATTAGTGGGCTACTTGATGAAGCTTTGGTATTTATTATACCTGTGTATGATAATATGCCTGAAGATGTAGTAGAGTCTCCTAGCAACCTCAGTCCTAATAGTTATCTTAAGAGTATTAAAGTAGATAATGTAGAAATAGAAGGATTTAGTTATGATAAGTTTAATTATACTATAGAGGTTCCTTCTAGTGTGTCTAGTGTTGATGTTACAGTTAATGCTGTTAATTCTGGTGCTAGAGCTCTTGGTACTGGTACTATAACATTAGAAGAAGGAGAAAACAAAATAGAATTAGTTGTTACTGCGGAGAATGGGAATACTAGTACTTATAATTTAGTTATCAATAGACAAATTAAGGAAGAAGATATAGTGCTTTCTAATACTAATAGCCTAGAATCTATTGTTATAGATGAAATAGAATTTGAATTTGATAAGGATATGTTAGAATATAATTTAGAAGTTCCTTTTGATGTAAATGAAATTAATATTAGTTATGAATTAGAGGATGATACTGCTAATGTAGAAGCAGATTCAATGGTAGAACTAATAGTAGGTCTTAATAAAATAACTATTGCGGTTACTGCGGAGAATGGTGATGTTAGAACGTATACACTTAATATAACTAGAAAAGAAGTTTCTATGAGTGAAGTACTTAATGCAACTGGTGTTAAATATAATAATGAAGATAAATATATTTATGGAATAAAAGTTGATACTAGTACAGATAGTTTGATAGAAAATATTAAGAGTGTAAGTAATTCTGTATCAGTAGTAATTAAAAATAGTAGTGATGAAGTTAAGAGTGGTGTTTTTGCAACTGGTGATAGAGTAACTATTAGTGATGGTGTCACTACTGTTACTTATGAAGTGTTAATTTATGGTGATGTTACTGGGAATGGTGTTATAGATAAACTTGACTTTTTAGCAGTACTTAGACATTACTATAAATATAAAGAATATAATGGAGTGTATAAAGAAGCTGCGGATGCTGATAAAAATGGTGTTATAGATAAACTTGACTTTTTAGCGGTACTTAAAGATTATTATGGGTATAAGGCTATAGAGCAGTAGGAGGTATGTATGAAAAAGATTAAATATTTTATTGTTATGCTTATGAGTTTTATGTTATTTGGCACAGTAGCAAGTGCTGCGAGTGTTAGTATAAGTAGCAATTCTTATAGTATTACTAAGGGTGGTAGTGTAACTGTTACAGCGAGTGTTAGTTCTGATTCTCCAATGGTTAGTATCGAAGGTACTTTAAGATGTAGTGGAGCTGGTGCTAATGGTGGTGTTGATATGGCTTTTGATGATGCTAGTAATAGTTTATATAATAAAAGTTATAGTGTTACTGTAAAGGGGACTAGTGCTGGTACTATTACATGCTCTGTTACCGGTGCTAGACTTACTAATATGGCTAGTGATGGATGGAACAATATACCCGATAAAAGTATTAGTATAACTGTGAAAGAACCTGTTTATATTCCCCCTAAGATT
>JAZTXT010000089.1:0-16238 GCA_045636525.1 Bacilli bacterium
GAAATAGAAGAAATAAAAAAGATTAGTATTTCTTCTTTTATATTATTTTCATCATAACAAAAGAGATAATTCCAGAAATAATCACATGATATACTCTGCCAATAAAATAATTTCGATATCTAATCTTGTCATCCATAGAGGATATTACCTGAATATGAATAGACAGACCACCAAAAGCAATAATCATTGAACTTGCGACAACTTTAATAGTATCACTCACATTAAGCATAGCTAAGGAAGCAATCGACATAGTCATTTCAAGAATACCTTGTATAACAGTAGAAATGTAAATATTCAAATTAAAAACATTAATGATTAAAGTACTTAAAACCAAAAATAAAGTAATAGTACCAGATATCATAAGTAGCGAATTAATACTTTTTCTAATTGAATCGGAAAGAACATTTCCAAAACTTTGACTTTTGTCATATTTAGATATATAATTATTTATAGAATAATCATTCTTATTTCTAAATAATATACCAATAATAATACTACTTAAAATAAGAGAAGTAAGAATTATAATTCCATACTTATTATTACCTAAATAAAATACTCCAACTGTTTCAAGAACAAATAGTGGATTGGCAAAATGATTAAACAAAAGTAAATGTTCAGCTTCTTTTTTTGATATCATATTGTTATCATAAGCGTTTCTGATGTTAATAGCATTGGTAGGAAAACCTGATATCATAGATAAAAACACAATAAGCACAGCAGATCTACTAATATTAAATATTTTAGATACAAAATCAATTATATTTTTAGAAATATACTCTGTAAAGTTATAATTTATCAAAATATCAGATAAAACAAACATTGGAAACATTGAAGGAACCAAAGTATTAAACCAAATGCCAAAAGAAGTAATAATCGTTTTGGATATCAAAGATTTATTTAATAATATTAGTATCAAAGTAGTAAAACATAAAACAACAATAATTAAATTAGAATATTTTTTCATAATAAATTATATGATATAACAGATAAAAAAGAAATGGAGAATAAAAATGAAATTTAAAGAATTCATCAAAAGAGAGTATAAATTTATTATATTTATAGTAGTAATATTAGCTTTATTCTATGTCAAACTTCCCTTTTACATATCTGCGCCAGGTGGAGTAATAAACGTTACAGATAGAGTAGAAATGGAAGGTTACGAAAATGAAAATGGAAGTTTAAATATGCTTTACGTAAGTGAATATGAAGCTACTCCAATAAGTTTGTTATGGGCCAAATTAAGTGGATACGAAATAAGCAGAATGAAGGAAAAACAAATATCTAATGAAAGCACTAACGATATAGAAACAAGAAATAAAATAATGAGAGATAATTCATTAGATATAGCAACATTAGTAGCCTATACTAAGGCTGGTAAAAAAATAGACATAATAAGAAAACAAAACGTTGTAATAGCAACTACTAGTGATAATGGTTTTGAAGTAGGCGACATAATTCTAGAAGTAGATAATCAAAAATGTGAAGAAGTATCTGACGTAAAAAGTTTAATTAAATTAAAAGAGGTAGGAGAAACAATAGATTTCAAAATACTAAGAAACAATAAAGAAAAAGAAATAGAAAGTAAAATTTTACTTGAAGGCAATACCAAAGTAGTAGGAGTAGTTATTGTAACAGAATATGATTATGACTTGGAACCTGAAATAAATATAAAATTTAAAAATAGTGAATCAGGCTCATCTGGTGGCTTAATGCTCACTCTAACAATATATAATGCCATAAGTGGTGAAGATATCATAAAGGGAAGAAATATATCTGGTACTGGTACAATTTCATCAGATGGTAGTGTTGGAGAAATAGATGGAGTAAAATATAAAATAATGGGTGCTGCAAAAAATAATATGGACATAGTATTCGTACCAAGTATTAACTACGAAGAGGCAATAGCTACAAAAGAAAAGTATAACTATGAAATAGAAATTGTAAAGGTAGACACATTTGAAGAAACGATAGAATATTTAAAAAAGAACTAAACTAACAAAGATACATTCATAAGTGAATGTGTCTTTTAATTATACCAATTTATCCTTGCATTTTAATTATGGTTAAGATATAATTATATTGTAAATATGGTGATAATATGAAAAAAATAAAAAAGGGTAGAATAACAATGGCGATACTAATATTATTAACAGCAGTAGTAATAGTAGTATTTTTAATAAATATCATTAATGAAGACAAAAATAAAGATTTAATGCCTAAATTAAGTAACATGACTGAAGTTAATACAATTACTGAAAAATATAATCTTACACCTAACACAACATACGAATATAGTATAGAAATAGAAAAGGGTGGCATCATATCCCAAAGTATCAAAGAAGGAGAAAAAATACAAAAGGGAAGTAACATTGATATAGTTATATCTCTAGGTTTTGATAAACAAAAACTAGCGGATGATAACATTAATGAACTAGGTAAAGTACCAATAATGATGTATCATGGTATTAGGGAGAAAACATCTGATAGAGAAGGCACAATAGGAGGAAATGTCGACAAAGATGGCTATAATAGAACTCCAGAAGCTTTTAGACAAGATCTAGAATTTTATTATGAAAAAGGTTATAGAATAATAAGATTAATCGACTATGTAAATGGTATAATAGATACGGAATATGGAAAAAGCCCTATTATACTTACATTTGATGATGGTAATGCTGATAACATAAAAGTAACAGGATTAGATGAAGAAGGAAATATTATAATTGATGAAAATTCAGCAGTAGGTATACTAGAAACTTTCAAAAAAGAACATCCAGAAGCTTCTGTTACAGCTACATTTTTTGTAAATGGTGGTCTATTTCAGCAACCAGAATACAATGACAAAATAATAAAATGGCTCGTAGACAATGGTTACGATGTTGGAAATCATACAGAAAATCATTTGGATATAAAAAGTTCTAGTTCTGATAAGGTTCAAAAAGAAATAAATTATGTCTACGATAGGCTAGAAGAAATAATACCAGGTAAATATGTTAATATCATTGCTCTTCCGTTTGGTAGTCCTTATTCAAAAATACACGAAAATTATAAATACATTTTATCAAGCACATATAACGATAAAACCTATACGACAATCGCTGCTCTAAGAGTAGGATGGGAACCAGAGGTATCATGTTTTGATAAAAATTTTGATATAACATTCTTAAGAAGATGTCGTGCCTATGATAATAATGGAAAAGAATTCGATATAGAAATGGTATTTAAAAACTTAGAAAATAGTAGATATATATCTGATGGTAATAAAAATTCTATTGTCATAAAAGAAAGTGATAAAGATAAATTAACAAATACAGATATAGAAGTAATAACTTACTAAAGGAGGTATACATGAAACTTAATAATAAAGGTTTTGCTATAACCGCAGTCCTATATGGTCTATTAATTCTATTCGTTATTTTAGTAAGTTCATATTTATTAGTACTCTCTATAAAAAAAGATAGAGTAGATACTATAGTAAATGAAATAGAAAGTGATTATACTGGTTCAACGAGAACTTTAGGTTCTCTTATTAATGATTTATATACTAATGCAGCTAAAACTGTAGTTAGTAATAATGGTCTTGATTACAATTATGCACCATCTGTTAATCTTATGAATGATAGATTAGGAGATGCTAATGTGCCTTCTGATAGTGGTAATATTAGATATTATGGTGCTAATCCTAATAATTATATTGATATAGGTGATATATATACAGAAGATACAGTAGTAAATCATTATGAAGAAAACGCATGGTTTTTAAATAAATTTAATATAACAAGTCAAGATGCATGTCTTACAACAGAAATTTGCTCAACTTTAATATCACAAGAAGCTTTTACAGATGAGGCAACATGTCAAGCAAATTTAATGGAACTGCTTGGAACATATGAAACAAATGGAATATGTGGAACAGAAACAATACCTGCAGGAACAACAAAATCACTATATAGAATAATAGGATTATTTAAAGATGTAGAACTATCAAACGGAACAAGAAAAGACTTAATTAAAATAATGAGAAACGATACAATAGGAATATATAGTTGGGATCAATCAGCATCGGATGTTAATAGTGGTTATGGTATAAATGAATGGAGTCAGGCAGACTTAATGAAACTACTTAATCCAGGATATGAAAGTGAAACAGTAGGAGGAAGTCTATATTGGAATAGTGGTTCTGGGAATTGTTATTCATATGATTCAGTAACTAGTTCTTATACATCAGTATCATGTGATTTTACAAGTAAAGGATTAAGTAAAAACGCTCAAAATAATATTGAAGAAGTAAAATGGAACTTAGGTGGATGGAATACTCATTCACTATATGCAAATGACATATATGGATATGAAAGAGGAAATAATGTTGTTATACCCGGAACAACATGTTCAGGAGATATTTGTAACGACACTATTCAAAGAACGACATCATGGACAGGAAGAGTAGCACTAGCTTATCCAAGCGACTATGGTTATGCAGTAGATTTTAATAGTTGCAGCTCAAGTTTATTTAATTATGCAGACTGTACAGCGACGAATTGGATGTATCCAAGAATGACTTTCTTAGGAGATAGATCTTCTTGGTTATTAACTTCGGCTTCTTCGCGTGCTCACATTGCGTGGTGTGCATATTCGAGTGGCGGTGTCTATGTCGCAGGCCGTGCGAACAGCAGTGGCCTGATTTCACCAGTCCTATATCTAGATTCTGAAGTAATTATTGAGTTGGATACAGATGGATCAAGTTCAAATCCATACAAAATTAGAGTATAGCTAATTCGTAGTTTGGTAGGAAGCTGTTACATCTGGTAATAAGTTTTGATACCACAATAACAATATGAAAAAAATCAATAAAAATAAGAAGATGGTAATACATATATGGCTAATGTAAGCAATTATTATGTAGTTGGTAAAAAGTCATATATTATAGGTAAGGAGATAGTTATGAATAAAAAAGGTTTTACCCTAGTTGAAGTAATAGTAGTGTTGGCTCTATTATCGCTTATATTAGTTATTTTAGTACCAAATGTATTTGTTTTAATTAATAAAAATAACGAAAAATCATGTAATAGTTTAAAAGATAATATTGAGAGTGCTGCCAAAATATATGTGACTAATAATAAATATAATTTAGGTATAAAATGTTACGATGAAAACAATTCAGATGATACAACATTAAAAATAACTCTTAATGATTTAATTAATTCAGGTGATTTAACTACCGATAGTTCTGGTAAAATAACAAATCCAACTAAAAAGCAAAATTCTGAAATATCACTTACAAATATAGTTAAAGTAACCTACAATTGTAGTACTAAAGACTTTAACTATGAAGTAACAGGTATAGATTGTACAAATAATTAAAAAAATATTGTGTTTTAGAAAAAAATATGATAAAATTAAAGGAGAATAGGAGAGATATATATGGCACTAAATAAATTAAAAAAATTTGTAACAGAAGAAGTTATGGATGAGGTAAGTGAAGACGAATACTACGATGTTGATAAAACAATAGCTGGTAATGGGAAAATGATTTTATTAGAACCACGTGCTTATTCTGAAAGTCAACAAATAGCAGATCATTTAAAAAAGAGAAATACTGTTGTTGTAAACATGAAAAGAGTAACACCAGATCAAGCTAAGAGAATCGTTGATTTTTTAAGTGGCACTGTATATGCAATAGGAGGAGATCTTCAGAAAATTGGTGGAGGGATATTCTTATGTACTCCAAAAAACGTTAATGTAGAAGGTACAATTACTGAAGAAGATGACAAAGGTAAAAAAGCGAAAGAACAAGAATTAGAATGGTAAGACGGTAGGTGACTTATGAAGAGATTTACTATAACTAGTGAAGGTTATAACGTTGATGAGGTAAATAGATTTATCGATGTAGTAATCAAAAGACTAGAAAAATTAAATAATGAAAATGCAGAATTAAAAATAAAAGTCTCTTCATTAGAGGAGAAGTTAAAAAGTGAAAAGGTAGAAGAAAGAAAATTAAGTGAGGCAATAATTGCAGCTCAACAGACTTCTGACCGTATCAAATCACTGGCAAGAGAAGAAGCAAACATGATTGTTGAAGAAGCACGAAACAATGCCAATTCAATAGTCCACGAAGCACTTATTAATGCCGAAAAAACAGAACATGAAGCCATGTTGTTAAAAAAGAATATCACCGTCTATAAAAATAGAATAAAAAACATAATCAAATCTCAACTTGAAATAGCAGATGATTTAGATAACTACGATTTAGATATTTAATATGTTGACAAGGTACCATTAGTGTGGTATCTTTATTTTAGGAAAGTATTATTACAAGAAGAATTGGAGGAGTTATGATTAAAAGTGTTTTCAAAGATGTAATACCAGATATTTGGCCAATGTTAATAATAATTTTAGTTATAATATGTAGTCTTAGAATTAGTTATTTAATAATAAAACATAAAAAATTTGAGTTACATAAAGAAGTAATAGCCCTAATATTTATAGTTTATATATTGTGTTTATTCCATGTAGTTACTTTTCAAGATGATAATTATGGAGTATCAAACTTTGTACCATTCAAAGAAATATTTAGATACGAGATGGGATCAGATAAATTTATTAAAAATGTAATGGGAAATATAATGCTATTTGTTCCATATGGATTCTTAGCATCATACTATTTAAATAACAAGAAAATCGGAGTTATAACAATACTTACCTTAATAACAACTGTAACAATTGAAACAGTACAATACTATATAGGAAGAGTATTTGACATAGATGATATAATACTAAATCTAGTAGGTAGTATAGTAGGTTTTCTAATCTTTATAGGATTAGGTGCTATAAGAAATAAAATAAAATTATTTAGAAATGATACAGTACTAGATATATTAATAATTCTAATACTGGCATTAGTAATAGCATATTCATTTAACATAAACATATTTGGTATTATTTCTATGTAGCAGAGGAGATGATAAAATGTTCGAAATAATAAATAACACAGATAAGGAAATAGAAGAAATAAATAAGCTAAAGGAATATATGAATTTTGTCGTGGGTATTTTGGAAATGAAAGAAGGAATATTTAATATAATATTTGTGAGTAATGATGAAATACATGAAATAAATAGAGAATTTAGAAATACCGATAGAGTAACAGATGTTATATCATTTGCCCTTGAAGATAATGAAGAAGAAGCGTTCAAAGATTATAGACTACTAGGAGATATTTATATAGCTATAGATGTAGCTTATGACCAGGCTCTTGAATACAATCATTCGAGGGAAAGAGAAGTATGCTTTTTGGCAACACATGGATTACTTCATTTACTTGGCTATGATCATATGACAATAGAAGAAGAAAAAGAAATGTTTGGTAAACAAGAAGAGTTATTAAAAGCTTATGAAATAAATAGATAATGGGAGGAACTAATGACCTTAAAGAACAAAAAGAAAAGAACTTTTATAGATAGTCTAAAAGACTGTTTAAATGGTCTTAGTTTTATAATGATAAGTGAACACAACTTCAAAAGGGAAATATTACTAGCAGTAATTACTCTAATAGCAAGTTATATACTAAAAATAAGTAAAATAGAATTCATAATAATATTAATAATTATTGCTTTAGTAATAGTAAGTGAAATATTCAATACTGCAATAGAAAAAGTAGTAGATCTCTACACTAGAGAATATAACGAAATAGCAAGAATAGCTAAAGATGTATCAGCCTTCGCGGTTTTAACAATGTGCATTTTTGCGTTGGCGGTAGGGATAATAATATTTGTTCCAAAAATAATGGTATTAATGGGGAGGTAAATAATGGAAGAAAGTTTAAAGAGATTATTAAAAAATAGTTATAGTCCATACTCAGGGTTTAGAGTAGCGTCAATTTGTCTTATGAAAGACGGAAAAAGTTTTGGTGGAGTAAATGTAGAAAATGCATCATATGGAGCCACAATATGTGCAGAGAGAGTAGCTATAAATACCGCTATAGCAAGTGGTTATAAAAAAGGGGATTTTAGTAAATTATATGTAATGTGTGATAGTGAAAAAGTATCATCTAGTTGTTTCTTGTGTCGTCAAGTAATAAGTGAGTTTTTTAATAGAGACGCAGAAGTTACGTTTTATAGTAATGATGGAGACAAACAAACATACTTAGTTAAAGATTTATGTCCATATCCCTTTGGAGAATCTGATTTAAAATAATATAGGAGACTATTTTGCATAGTTTCTTTTTTATTTTATCTTGCCTTTGGCGCTCCGTCATAACACGAAAGTGTTATTCCTCTATATACCTTTACTAATATATTTGGTATATAAAATCAGGTTATGTCTAAAAAAATAAACATAGTAAACACTTTGTTAATAGTGGTGTTTTCTTTGTTTGCCTGCTATTCCTATATATGTTAAGGATTTACGGCAAAAAAAGGCGAACACTTGGTGGATAAAAAAATAAAAAAATATAGAAAATTTAAAAATATACTTTTTGCTAAAATGCAAAAAATATAAAAAAATGCAAAAAACAAAACAAACAAATATATATATAAAATCTTAAAAACCTATATAATATAAGGGTTTTGCTCTAAAAACAACAAAAATGTTAATTAAATAAAAACAATAAAAAAGCAAACACTTTGGTAATTGAAGAAACAAAAAAATCAAAAAAATGTAAAATTTAAAAAAGCGAACAAAAATGTATTGACAAGAGAATAGCTCTACTATATAATTGACTTGTAAGTTAAAAATAGGAGGAAGTAACATGATAGAAGTTGAAGAAAAGTTAGAGACTCTTGAAGTCATAAAAAGAAATGGAAAAAAAGTACCATTTGATGGTGCTAAAGTAGCTATGGCTATTAAGAAAGGTTTTGATAGTACAATAATTGATGATGAAGAAGAAAGAAAATATACATCTAAAGATATTCAAAAAGTATATCAAGCTGTAATTAAAAAGATAGCTAAAGAATATTTAGAAGATGGAAAAATAAAAATTGAACAAATACAAGATTTAATTGAAGAACATCTTAAAAAATATGAATATATGGATGTTTATGAGAGGTTTTCAGAATATAGACAAAGAAGAGCAACAGCACGTCTTGCATTTAGAGATGATAAAAATATGGCTAAACTTCAAAAAAGTATAGAAGGACTTGGTTTGAAGACCGCTATGGAAGAAGACTCTAAAAGAGAAAATGCTAATATAGATGGAAATACAGCAATGGGAACAATGTTACAATTTGGTAGTACAATATCAAGGGCATTTACCGAAGCATACCTAATGAAAAAGAAATTCTCAGAAGCACACTCTGCTGGTGATATTCATATTCATGATATGGATTTCCAGGCTATGGGAACAACAACGTGTATGCAAATAGATTTAAACAAACTATTTAAAAATGGTTTCTCTACTGGACATGGATATTTAAGAGCACCAAAAGATATTATAAGTTATAGTGCACTAGCGGCAATTGCAATTCAAGCAAACCAAAATGATCAGCACGGTGGACAATCAATACCAGCATTTGATTATTATATGGCTCCTGGTGTATTAAAAACATTTAAAAAACAATTCAAACAAGCTGTATATGAACTACTTGATTTTACAGACTTTATTAGTTTTGTAAATATGGATAAAGTAGAAAAAGAAATAGATAAATTAGATAGTATTGATGTAAATATAGAAGAATTTGAATCATTCTATAAAGATAGCAAAGAAGTAAAAAGAATATTTGAAAAAGGATATGAAACTGCATATAAGAAAACTGATAGAGCAACATATCAAGCAATGGAAGCATTTATTCATAATCTAAATACAATGCATTCAAGAGCAGGAGCACAAGTACCATTTTCATCTATTAATTTTGGTACAGATACTTCTCCAGAAGGAAGAATGGTTATCAAAAATTATCTGTTATCAGTAGATGCTGGACTTGGTAAAAATGAAACACCAATATTCCCAATATCAATATTTAAAGTAAAGAAAGGTGTTAACTACGAAAAAGAAGATCCTAACTATGATTTATTTAGATTAGCATGTGAAGTATCAGCGAAGAGATTATTCCCTAACTTCTCATTTATGGATTCATCATTTAATAAACCTTGCTTTAAAGGAGACTATAATACAGAAGTAGGATACATGGGATGTAGAACTAGAGTTATCGGTAACGTAGTAGACGATGATAAAGCAGTAACACCAGGAAGAGGTAACTTATCATTTACATCAATTAACTTACCTAGACTTGGTATTAAACATGGTCTTCCAAGAAATGACAAAGCGGATATGAAAGGCTTCTATGAAGAGCTAACTGAATTAATGGAAATGGTAAAAGATCAATTATTAGAAAGATTTGAAATACAGTGTAATAGAAGACGTTACAACTTCCCATTCTTATTAGGAGAAGGAATTTGGATAGATTCTGATAAGCTAAAAAATAGTGATAGATTAAGAAAAGTACTAAAACACGGTACACTATCAATTGGTTTCATAGGACTAGCTGAAACACTTAAAGCTTTAACTGGTAAACATCATGGTGAAAGTGAAGAAGCACAAAAACTAGGACTAGAAATTGTAGAATTCATGAGAAAAAAATGTGACGAGTTTGCTAAGGAACATAATCTAAACTTTACATTACTTGCAACACCGGCTGAAGGATTATCTGGTAGATTCGTTAATATAGATAGAGCAGTATATGGAAAGATAAAAGGAGTAACAGATAAAGAATACTATACAAACTCATTCCATGTACCAGTGCATTACAATATTTCAATAGTAGGAAAAATAAAGAAAGAAGGTCCATATCACAAGTATACTAATGCTGGACATATTAGTTACATCGAATTAGATGGAGATACAACAAACAATATTGAAGCATTTGAAAGAATAGTAAGAACTATGTATGAAAATGATATGGGATATGCTGCAATTAACCACCCTGTAGATAGAGACCCAGTATGCGGTTATGTTGGAGTGATCGGAGATGTTTGCCCAGGATGTGGAAGAAGAAGTGAAGAAGGAGTTCCAATCGAAAGAGTAAACGAATATAAAAATAGTTGTAATTGTTAAAGGAGGAAATTAAAATGAAAGAAGAAGTAAAAGAAAAATTAGTTGGTGAGGGTGTAGGTTTTGAAAGAATAAGAAGAATTACTGGATACCTAGTAGGAACAGTAGATAGATTCAATAATGGTAAAAAAGCTGAAGTAAGAGATAGAGTAAAACATGGTACTGAAGGCTTAATGTCAAATAAATAATGAAAATTAGATTAGCCACTCCAGTATTAATGAAAGATAGTATTGTAGATGGTGAAGGAATAAGAACCGTGATTTGGACACAAGGGTGCTCTCACAAGTGCCCTGGTTGTCATAATCCACAGACACATTCTTTTGATGATGGATTTGAACTTGATATAGAGGAAGTAAAAGAAGAGATAGATGCATTAGAAGGTCAAGATGGCATTACTTTTTCAGGAGGAGATCCATTATATCAAGTGGAGTCTTGTCTGGAACTAGCAAAGTATATAAAATCTAAGAAAATGACCATTTGGTGCTATACAGGTTTTACTTACGAAACTTTAATATCATTATCAAAAAATAATCCTAAAATAAAAGAATTTTTAAAAACAATAGATGTATTGATAGACGGACCATTCCTGTTAGAACAAAAAAGTTTAGACTGTGCTTTTAGAGGATCTAAAAATCAAAGAATAATAGATACAAAAGAAAGTTTAAAACAAAACAGAGTGTGTCTAGTAGAAAAATATTATCAAGATAAAAAAAGAAATAACAAAAGAGAGCGAATGTATATTTAGCTCCCTTTTTATATCATATACATAGAATTATTATCTTCCGGATATGAATTATTATTTCCAAGTCTTTGTTCCAATAATCTTACCCTTGTTTCTAAATTGTTAAGTCTTGTAGCGATATCAAGAGTATTATTATTCATACTATTTTGATAATTTGGATTAATCATCATGTTCGGCATCATATTATTATTGATTAAACTACCAGGATAACCTTGATATCCAAAATTACCATATTGCATATTACATGGTGTTCCACCAAAATAACCACCATACATCATATCTCTATCATCTATTATTTCGTTCATTATAATCACATTCCTTCTACTTTATTATATGCAAAAATTAAAAATAGTGATATAATACTATATGTGGTGAATAATAATGAGATTAAAAAATATAAAAGGCGCAGGCGAAAAAGTATTAAATGGTAAATATGTAATAAATAATCCTAAAGATTATATAGGCAAATGGAGTGATTTATTTGGTAATGATAATCCTATCCATATTGAAATAGGAATGGGTAAAGGGAAGTTTATAGTGGGTAATGCTCTTGCTAATCCAAACATTAACTATATTGGAATAGAAATGTATGATTCAGTAATACTAAGAGCAGTAGAAAAAACAAATGAATTAGAACTAAATAATTTATATCTAATAAGAATAGATGCAACACTTATCGAAGAAATATTTGATAAAGAAATAGATACAATATATCTAAATTTCTCAGATCCTTGGCCAAAAGATAGACATACCAAAAGAAGACTAACAAGCTCTAGATTCTTAACTAGATATGATAAAATATTTAAAGGTACTCCAAGAATAATTCAAAAGACAGATAATGTGCCATTGTTTGAATATTCATTAGAATCTCTTAAAGAATATGGATATAATATAGATTATGTATCTTATGATTTACATAGTGATAAAGATAATATTATTACTACTGAATATGAAGATAAATTTACAAGTATGGGGATAAAAATAAATTACCTAGAAGCTAGCAAGGAGGAAAAATAGTGAAAGTATTTAATAAATTAGATATAAATCCTACTAATATGAATTTATATACAACCGCTGTTACACATTCATCTTATACTAATGAAAATCCTAGTTATCCAGATTATGAAAGACTAGAATTTCTAGGAGACGCTGTTCTTGAAATAATAATTAGTGAATATCTTTATAAGGAAAGAAGACTAGAAGAAGGTCTTATGACTAGAATGAGAGCTTCTTATGTATGCGAAGAAGCATGTGCTACATATGCAAAAGAAATAGGATTAGATGTAGATATAAGAGTAGGAAGCGGTGAAGTAGTAAATCAAACAATAACTGCTGATGTATTTGAAGCTTTTGTTGCAGCCCTATACCTAGATCAAGGTTTTGAATTTACAAAAGAATTTGTACTTAATATTATAACAAAATATATAGAAAAAGAAGTTGATTTCTTGCACGACTATAAATCAACACTACAAGAGTTAGTTCAAACAGAAAAAAGATCTCTTATATATGAAGTGGTTAGTGAAGAAGGACCATCACATAATAAAACATTTACCTCTATTGTGAAAATAGATGATATAATTATGGGAAAAGGTACCGGAAATAGTAAAAAAGCATCGGAACAAGAAGCTGCCAAAGATGCACTTAGTAAACAAGCAAAAGTAAAGTAGAATGTATATTCTGCTTTTTATTTTGTTGTAAATAGATTGTTAATATGATAAAATATAATTAAATAATGGAGTGATGATCATATGGAAATAAAAAGAGTAATAGTAGGATCACTAGAAACAAATTGTTATATAATAATAAAAAATAAAAATGCATTAATAATAGATCCAGGTGATGACTACGATAAAATAATGACTGAAATAGGTAATAATAAAGTAGTAGGCATTCTAATTACACATAATCATTTTGATCATGTTGGAGCACTATCTAACTTTAAAAAAGAACTAATTTATAACTTTTGTAATTTAGAAGAAAAGGAATATACACTCTCTGATTTTAACTTTGAAGTAATATATACTCCTGGCCATACAAGCGATAGTATTAGTTATTATTTTAAAGAAGCGGGTAGTATATTCTGTGGTGATTTTATTTTCTATGAAAGTATAGGTAGATGTGATCTTCCTACTGGAAACTTTAATACAATGAAAGAAAGTATTAATAAAATAAAAAAATATCCTAAAAACACAAAAATATATCCAGGTCATGATATCAGTACGACACTAATACATGAAATAGAAAATAATATTTATTTTAAAGAGGTATAGTATGAATATAATGAAATTATTTAAAGATAAGAAAGTAATAATAGCAGGCCCTTGTTCCTTTAAAACTTACAAAGAATTAGATAAAATAGCTAGTTCTTTAAAAGAAGTTGGAATAGATATTTTAAGAGCAGGAACTTTTAAAGGAAGAACATCTCCTGATGCTTTTCAAGGACTAGGAGAAAAAGGAATAGAAATATTACTCGAGATAAGAGAAAAATATAATTTGCCTGTAATAACTGAACTTACTAGTATAGAACAGGTAAGAAAATATGGAGATAAAATAGATATAATTCAAATCGGTGCTAGAAACATGTATAATTACGAATTATTAAAAGAAGTTGGTAAATTAAATACACCAGTATTATTAAAAAGAGGGATATCTGCAACATATAATGAATGGCTTTTAGCAGCTGAATATATTAAAAGAGAAGGAAATGATAATATTATATTATGTGAAAGAGGAATAAGAGGGTTTGATCCAACTACTAGAAATGTTCTAGATATAGCAGCAATTCCATATATAAAAAAGAATACTAAATATCCTATAATAGTAGATCCTTCACATGCAACAGGAACAAGATATATGATAAAACCATTGTCACTTGCTAGCATAGTAGCAGGAGCAGATGGTCTAATAATTGAAGCACATACAAATCCTAATAAAAGTATGTCAGATAGTGTTCAAACAGTAGATATAAAAACTATAAAAGAAATAAAAGAAAGTATAGATAAACTAAATATATAATGGAGGATTTATATGAAAACATACAATAAATTAATAAGAGATAACATAGATGACATAATAAATAATAATGGTAAAAACGAAGAAGCCGTAACAAGAATATTAACAGAAAAAGAGTATAAAATAGAACTATTAAAGAAACTAAATGAAGAATATAATGAACTACTTGAAGCAATAAACTCTGGTGTAACTGAAGACATAGTTGAAGAATCAGCAGACTTAATTGAAGTAATTCGTGCACTAAATGAAGATAGTTTAGAACTCGTGATGAAAAAATTAGAAAATAAAAGAAATAAAAAAGGTGGTTTTGTAAAAAGAAAATACTTGGAGAAAGTAATAACAAAAGATTAATATAATGAAGTAGAGGTATATATGAAAAAGAAATTATCAGGTGTATCACTAGCTATATTAGCAATAGCTATATATATAGGAAATAATTATAAGGATGAAATAAATAAATTTCTTGGTGATTTAAATATAGTTGGTACTACGACTGCATTTGAAGAAAAATCATATAATTTAGGTGATATCCCTGAATATGATGGAATATCTGAATATGTAATAATAAATGATAATATTCCGTTCTTTAATGAAGAAGATATAAATACAAATGCATTTGAAAAATATAGTAAGTTAGATTCATTAGGCAGATGTGGAGTGGCATACGCAAATATCGGATCTGAACTTATGCCTAATGAAGAGAGAGGAAGCATCGGTTCTGTAAAACCAAGTGGTTGGCAGACAATTAAATATGATATAGTAGAAGGTAAATATCTCTATAATAGATGTCATTTAATAGGATATCAATTAACTGGAGAAAATGCTAATAAAGAAAACTTAATTACATGTACAAGACAAATGAATGCTGGTACTATGTTAGATTTTGAAAATGAAGTTGCAAACTATATAAGAGAAACAAATAATCATGTACTTTATAGGGCTACACCAATATTTGAAGGAGATAACCTAGTAGCAAGTGGGGTACATCTTGAAGCCTTATCAGTTGAAGATAATGGAGAAGGAATTAAATTTAATGTATACCTATACAATATACAAGATGGAATACAAATAGATTATAAAACAGGGGAAAGCAAATTAGCCAATCATTAAAAAGTGGGGGAAAACATGCTATACATAAATAATAATGAATATAAAATTTTATCAAAAGAAATAAAATATGTAGATTCTTATGGAAATAATGTAAAAGGTTATTCTGTACTTGTAGAAATAACTTTTATTCATAATAGCATTAAGGGATATATATGTTTTTACGTAGATTTCTTTGATGATAAAAACTTTAAAAATATTGAAAATAAAACATATATTGAATTTCCTGCTGACTTAGACACAAAAATAGATATGATTGAAATATATGATACTGAAAATTTTATAGATTTAATTGATAGTGAAGTAAAAGTTATCTTTAAAAATATTATAAAT
>JAZTXT010000090.1:0-3060 GCA_045636525.1 Bacilli bacterium
TATTACTATTATGGTAGATGTAAAGTATCTTCTTCTATTTCTAAAAATGTAGGACATTTTACTATTGAGTGTGTATGTGAACCATATAAATATAAACAAAACGTAACTACTATTACTAATACTGTTACTACTGGTGGTACATATAACTATTCAAACGATAGAAAAAGTGTAGTGCCTACATTAACATTAAGTGCTGCTATGACTATAGAATTTAATGGTACTTCCTATTCAATAGGAGCTGGAACTAATAAAATACTAGGAATTAATTTTAAAGAAGGAATTAATACTATTAAAGTAACTAATGGAACTGGAACATTAACTGTTTCATATCAGGAAGGAAGTCTATAACATGTATCAGATAAAATTAGATAATTATGTTTTATATGACTTAAGAGATGAAGTATTTATCTTAGAAAATCCTGAATTAAATCTAGAAGTAAATAAAGTAGGAAGTTTATCTTTTTCTATATATCCTAATCATCCTTATTTTGATCGCATAAATAAATTATCTTCGGTTATAACAGTACTTAAAAATAGTACTGTTTTTTTTAAAGGTAGAGTAATAAGTGAAGAACAAGGTTTATATAACAGCAAAAAATTTGAATGTGAAGGTATTCTAAGTTATTTAAATGATAGTATCGTACGTCCTTATTCTTTTACTGGAACACCAGCAGAACATTTTACTAATTTAATTAATAATCATAATTCTCAAGTGACAGATGCTCAAAAATTAAAAGTAGGAACAATAACAGTAACTGATCCAAATGATTATATTACTAGAAGTTCTATTAACTATGCATCTACATGGGATATTATAAATGAGGACTTAATTAATAAACTTGGTGGATATTTAAAAGTTAGATATGAATCAGATGGAACATATATCGACTATCTAAGTGATTTTAACGATACATCAACTCAAATCATAGAATTTGGAGAAAATCTAATTGATGTATTAGTTAAAAACGATGCTATAGACGTTTATACTGCAGTTATACCTTTAGGAGCAGAAATACAAAACGAAGATGGTACTAGTGAAAAATTAACTATTAAAAGTGTTAATAATGGTTTAGATTACATAGTTAATCAAGAAGCCTATAATAATTATGGTTTAATATTTGCTCCAGTAGAAAATACCACATGGGATGATGTTACAGTACCAAGTAATTTATTAACTAAAGGAACTACATATTTAAATAACCAAGCTGTAATGCTTAAAAGTTCCCTAGAACTAAGTGCAATAGATTTAAATGTTGTAGATAGTTCCATCGAGAACTTTTTTATTTATGAATATGTTAGGTTTATTAGTTCAGTACATAACATCAATGAAAGATATTTATTAACTAAAATAACTATACCAATTAGTAGTCCTGAAAATATGAAGATTACACTAGGTAAAGAAACTAGTTCCTTAACTGGTATAGAGATGGGCAACAAACTTAACATTGATAATGTAATTCAAAGAATAGGTAGAGTAGAAAGTAATTACACAATTGAAAGTGGAAAAATAAGTGACATAGAAAAATCATTAGAATTTTTTAGTGTAGATTTATCACAATACACTATAACAATACCTACAGATAGTAATAAAAAGCCTTTAGAAACAAAAAATATTGATGTTTATTTTTATGGCTATTATAAAGGCAGTCAAGTAACACCAAACGTTTCTATTAGTGGTTCTAATACAGGAATAACAACATCAATTGCAGATACTTATGTTAAATTTGCAGTAAATAGTAATACTGCTATTGCTGAAGCATTAAGTGAATACAAATTACTCTTTACTTATAGTAGTGATAACAATTCATATTCAATTACAAAAACAATTAATATAGCACTAGCATTAGCTGGAGAAAAAGGCGAAGATGCTAATAGTTTTTCTTCCAATATTGTAAGTAAAGCAAATATAACTTCAACTGTACCTAATACAATTATAGATGGATTTAAATATACATATTCTATAGCTCAAGAAACAGCTAACTATTTAGGATTACTTATAGATAAAGAAATATTTGAAGTAGATAAAATATATACACTTTCATATAAATTTACTGTAGATGAAGGCACAGTAACTAAGATAGGTGGACATAGTACTGGATTTAGTACAATGTCGTTTATTATAGATGATGTTCCATCTCCAAATTCTTATTCAAGTCCTGATCTAATCGACCAAACTAAAACAATCCATACAGTAAAAACTACACTTCTATATACTGGAGAAGGAGCAACATATTTATATATACAACCTGATAGAGATGTAAGTAATACGAATTTTACTGTTACTATTTATGATATAAAAGTAGAAGAAGGCGAAAATGCAACTATATGGATACCACATGTAAATGACTTAATTGGTCCTCAAGGTATCGAAGGACAAGCAGGAGCAAATGGAACTAGTTATTATTTTCATGTAAGATATAGTGCTAATTCAGATGGAAGTTTAATGACTACATCTCCACAAACTAATACACAATATATGGGAGTAGCAAGTACAACATCAAGTACTGCACCTACATCTTATACTGCATATACCTGGAGCAAAATTAAAGGTGAGCAAGGAAGTCAAGGTATTCAAGGTCAAACTGGATCAGACGGATTAAGTTCATATCTTCATATTAAATATAGTGATGATGGAGTTAACTTTACTGCAGATAGTGGAGAAACAATAGGTAGATATAGAGGAGAATTAGTTGATAATAATCCTACTGATAGTGCTACATTTAGTGATTATAAATGGTATGACATGGCACTAATTGTAGATGAAGAACTAAACGAAATTAGAGAAGAAATAATAACTAATACAACATCTATTCAACAAAACCAAGAAGAAATACTAATGACAGCTTTAGAAAACTATACTTCTAAAACTGAATTTGAAACATATCAAAGTGAAGTAACATCTCAATTCCAACAAACAAGCGATAACTTTGAATTTAATATAAATAATGTTGTATCTCAAATAAACACTGTTAACGGAAATACACAACAACAATTCCAAGAACTATCAACATACTTTAGAATAACGAGTGATGGTACTGAACTAGGTAAAAGCGATAGTGA
>JAZTXT010000091.1:0-4000 GCA_045636525.1 Bacilli bacterium
GGAAAAGAAAAAAATATAAGAAACTCATAACCAGAGTTTCTTATATTTTAATTATTTCCCTAAATATTTTAAAATTTCATTAAATATAATACCATGAGATTTGGTAATTAGTTTATTATCAATGAGATTATTAATTTCATCAACTGTCATATATTTAACATAATCAACTTCCTCTTTTTGAATTTTAACATCATTAATATCTATATCTTTTTTTAAATAAAACATAAATCTAAGAGGTTTATCATAACATAAAAAACCAAGTTCTTTAACATCATCTTTTTCTATATCTATTCCAAGTTCTTCTAATACTTCCCTCTTTATAGACTTAATAGGACTCTCACCTCTTCCAATATGTCCACCAGTAGAAGAATATTCACCACCTTTTTCTATTGAAGTCTTTTGCATTAAAAATTCACCGTTACTATTTTCAATATAAATAACACCTACTGCAATATGTTCATTATCCCCCAGTACAACACTTTTATCCCCTCTTTCTACAACTTTACCAGTAACATTACCATCATTATCATAAACATCCAATAATTCCATATTCCCTCCTATTTAAAAGATAACTTATTATATACTATATCAAATACTTCTTTAAATCTTTCTACTTCTTCCATAACATTCTTATATGATAAACTAACTCTAATACTATGAGCTGCTATTTCACTACTGTGATATATACTATCAACAGCTTTAGATATATCACTAGTACTACATGCACTTCTAGTAGATATATAGACATCATATTCTTCCATAGCATGAATAAAAGTCTCTGGTTTAATACCTTTAACACTAAAATTAACTATATACGGTATACTATTCTCTGTACTATTAATATGTACTCCATCATATTTTTTCAAATATCCTATAATAGCTGTATTTAGCTCTTTAACATAATTATAATTTTTATCTATATTAGGTATAATAATCTCCAAAGCCTTCATAAGACTACATATAAGTGGAAGTGCTGGAGTACCACTTCTGTAATCAGTACTAGACTTACCACCATGTATTAAATTATCTATAACAATATTTTCTTTTTTTAATAGTAGACCTATTCCCTTCATGCCAAATATTTTATGTCCTGACATACTAAGAAAGTCCATATCACAAAAATCCACTTTAATCTTACCAATAGCCTGCGTAGCATCTACATGAAAATAACATTTAGGATACTCTCTAACTATCTCACTAATTTCTTTAATATTTTGCTTAACACCAAGTTCACTATCAACCACAGCAATGGAAACCAAAATAGTTTTATCACTAATTAATTGTCTTAAATGTTCTAAATCAATAAGTCCATCTTCTCTTACTCTAACATAATCAATAATAAAACCATTATCTTCCAGATACTTAACAGTCTCTAATACTGAAGAATGCTCTAAATAACTAGTTATAATATGATTACCACGAGATTGATATTTACTAGCAACACCCTTTAACACCATATTATTAGACTCAGTAGCTCCAGAAGTATAAATAACCTCACTAGCCTTAACACCTAAAAGTCCCGCTATTTTACTAGTAGCATACGCCTCTAATTCCTTAGATTTAATTCCAAGACTATGTATAGAATTAGAATTCCCTGGATAATTAACGCACACTTTATTAAAAGTTTCTAATACTCTCTCATCTACCATAGTAGTAGCACTATTATCAAAATATATCATATACATATACCTCTCTTCATCTATATTTTAACACAATAATCCTCAAAAAAAAAGACTATCAACAAGAGTTAATAGCCTAATTATAAATATTACTTACTAACAGGAAGTACAGATATACTTCTAGCTATTTCTAATAGCTCACTTTTAGAAAGCTTATCACTCACAACATAGTATTCCATATTATTATCTATCCAATTAACAGAATTTTCATTAACAATAGCTACAGTCGAAGCCATAAGTTCAAGTTCACCATAAGTAGGAACAATCAAATGATCTTCTTCATATGATAAAGTTTCCTCAATAAGCATAAATGGATTATCACCATCAAAAGTAAGAATTAATCTTTCTCCATTATCCTTATTAACTTTTTCAGAATTAGTTAAATAAGTATTAACAGGTAAATACATCGGATAAATAACATCTTCTATTGAACTAGTTTGCTTTGTTTCCGTATTTGTATTCTTATTATCATTAACATCCTTATTTATATCAGTATCCGTATTTTCTTTAACATCAATAATGGACTTCAAATCAAAGTAATTAGCATTAAATTTACTATTTAAGTCAACCTTATCAAAATTCATAGTAATTTGTGCATTTCCATCTTTATCAATAACAGTAACCTTCTTAATATTGCTATTCTTATCAAATAATATTTCTTGCTTAACTAACCTAGCATTATTAGGATAATTAGCAGTAACAGTTACTTTATAACCATCACTAACCTCTTCAAAAACTCTTCCTTCATCACCATTAATATCCTCTAGTATTGGTCCTAATAAATATACCTGAGAATTATTATATGGCCAATCACTTTGAAATTTAAAACTCTTATTAATTCTAGGAGTAACAACATAAACACCAGCACTATTTCTTAAAATAATTTGCTCATGATTATTTACAGTATTAATAAGTTCTACTTTATAATTATCTTTCTTAGCATAAGATACCTTAACATCATAAGTATAAATGTCTTCATTATTAACAATATCAAGTGTTCCTTCAATATAATAAGAATCGGAATTATCTACTTTTTTATTAAATTCTTTCAATATATCCTTCTCACTAACCTTACCACATCCACCTAAAACAAATAAACCTAAAATCAAAAGAAATAGTATTTTCTTTTTCATTTTTTTCACCTCCATGCTCTTTCTGATAAATTATATTAATCAAATTTCTTTATATGATGAATAATTTACATTTTTTTGTACAAAATAAGACTAAAAAGGAGGAATAAATATGATGCACAAATTATATAAGGTAGCATTAGTTATAGCCACAATAGGATGTATCAATTGGGGACTAGTAGCTCTATTCGATTTCAACCTAGTTGAATATCTATTCGGAGATGGAACACTTTTAACAAGAATAGTATACATATTAGTTCTTATTTCAGGTCTATTACAACTTGGTATCTTACCAAAAGATCTAGACGATTAAAACTACCATAGTGTAGTTTTTTATTTTTACACCATTTTATGTAAATTACTATATTTATATAGAATTTTTTTTTATTTTATAGTATAATTAAATAGGTGATATTTGTGAATTACAGAACAAATTTCAATAGTTCATACGCCAATCGTGGTATGGCACTAGAAAATGACATCAATGAAACAAATAAATATTATATTAGTTATGATATAGCACTTATCTACAAAAAACCAACTCCTATTAGGATAACAAAAACAAATTATCAAAATATGAGAGTTGTAGATGGATTCTTTGAAAGTCCATCTACCCTAGATTATAATGGAGTTTATAAAGGTTTCTACATAGAATTTGATGCAAAAGAAACAAGAAGTACAACAAGTTTCACAATAAATAACATTCACAATCATCAAATAGAATACATAAAAAAAGTAATAAAACATAATGGTATAGTCTTCTTAATAGTAAGATTTAGTCTTCTAGGTAAAGATTATATTCTAAAAGGAGAAGATCTAATAAAATTTATAAATGATAATGATAGAAAATCTATACCACTCGACTATTTTGAAAAAAATTGTTACAAACTGGAAATAAAATATGCACCAAGACTTGATTACATAAAAATCGTAGACAAACTAATTGAAGAAAAATGTCCATAATAATAACTATATTATTTATAATAGTAACAATTTTAAATATAATAGCATTTGAGTTAAAAGGACTTTTGTCATTATTAATAACAGTACCATTAATTATTATGTACATAAAATCAAATAACATTATAAATATATTAAAAAAGAAAAAAAGATGTAAAAAAGGGTGTTGACTCTCTCCTTAGGGTTAATGATATATTGAGTGTGAAGGAGGACGAATTATGAAAAAGATTC
>JAZTXT010000092.1:0-6967 GCA_045636525.1 Bacilli bacterium
AATATATTAAAAAATCAAAAATAGATATAATTTATAATGAAACATTATGTGATTCAGATAAACTATCTGATTTTATATTAAGAAGTCTAGATCATATAGAAACCATCTATAAAGAAGAAAATACTTTATATGAGATAGTAAAAGATAATATATCTAATATGAAAATAAAAGAAATAAAAGGATATGACGATGTATGTAAATACCTAAATAATGGTTTTGTTATATTACTTATAGAAAATGATTACTCGCTAGCACTTGAAGTAAAAAAAAATTTATCTAGAAGCATCGATAAACCAATAACAGAATCAACTCTACGTGGATCATTAGACTGTTTTACAGAAAACATAGAAACTAATGTAGGTTTAATAAAAAGAAGATTAAAAACAAATAAATTATGGAACGATGACTACGAACTAGGTAAATACACCAATAACAAAATAAGTATATTATCAATAGATGGTATAACTGATATCAATGTAAAAAATAAATTAATAGAAAAAATAAAGAAAATAAATATAGATAATGTAACAAATTCTGGTTCATTAAAACATTTATTAGTAAAAGAATCAAAAACAATATTCCCCACTATTATGACAACTGAAAGACCAGATAAAGTATGTGATGCTCTTTTAGAGGGTAAAACTGTAATAATTGTAGATAATTCTCCATTTGCTTTAATAATGCCAGTATTCCTAAATGACTTTTTTATATCCGAAGATGATAAAGATGCTAAATATATGAATAACTCTCTAATTAGAATATTAAGGTATGTAGCATTTTTTATAACCTTGATGACTCCTGCACTTTATATCGCAGTAACTACTTTTAATCAAGAAATGTTACCACTAGAATTCTTAATTAGTTTTGCATCTCAAAGAAATTCAGTACCCTTCCCTGCTTTCTTTGAAGCATTACTTATGATACTTTCTTTTGAAATACTAAGGGAAAGTGATCTTAGAATACCAAACGTATCTACTTCCGCCCTATCAATAGTAGGAGCTCTAATCCTTGGAGAAGCCGCTGTTAATGCTGGTATTGTATCTCCCGTTATGATAATTGTTGAAGCCGTAACCGCAATAAGTGCGCTACTATTTACAGAACCAGAACTCATAAATGCTATAAAATGGTATAGACTACTATTTATGATTGGAGCAACTACCATTGGTATGTATGGAGTATTTATAGTATTTATATTCTTTATAACAAATCTATGCTCTATAAATTCATTTGGTAAGCCATATACCATTCCTTTTGCTCCTCTATCATTATCAGGTTTAAAAAATAGTATAATAAAATTACCACTAAAGAAAAGAACAAAAAGAAACGAATATTTAACAAGTAACTTAGTAAGGGAGGTAAATCATGAATAAACTAAAGTATCTAATAGTATTGTTAGTTCCACTACTACTAACAGGATGCTATAACTACCAAGAACTAAATGATTTAGCAATAACTACTGGAGTAAGTATTGATTATGATAAAGAAACTGAAGAGTTTATTGTTATAGCTCAAGTAATAAATCCTGTTAAAGAACAAGATGCTAAAAGTAGTAATGAAACCTCATTCATAAATTATGAAAGCAAAGGTAAATCTCTTCGAGAAGCAATTAGAACAATAATACTAGATTCACCTAAAAGATTATATGGTTCACAATTACAAATTTTAATATTAAGTGAGAATGTTTTGTATGAAAAATTACCTGATATAATAGATTTTTTTATAAGAGAACCAGAACTAAGACCAGAATTCAAAATAATAATAGCTAAAGATGAGAAAGCCCTTGAAGGTATATCAATACAAACTCTATTAGATGACTTATCATCTTCCAATATATTAAGTTCATTAGAAACACAAAGTGAAAGAATTGGAATAACTACTGTTGTTTCTTTAAATGAACTAGCAAATATGTATCTAAACCCTTATCTAGAAATAGTATTACCATCTATGATAGTAAAAGGAAGTATTGAAGAAGGAATAAATAAAGAAAATTTATCTACTACCAAAGATGAAACAACAATAGAAATAACTACTACCGGAGTATTTAAAGACAATAAATTTCTAGGTTATCTTACCGAAGAAGAATCTAAAACACTAAACCTAATACGTGGAGACATCAAAAATACAATAATAAATATGGATATTGAAGATGGTTTTGTAGTATTTGAACCAAATAATATCAAAGCTAGTATAGAGGCTACTCCAAAGGAAAACAAAATACAAATGACTATATCAGGTCTAGCTAAAGTAAAAGAAATAACAGGACTCATGGACTTAAATAATACTAAAGAAGTTCAAAAACTACAAAAAGACTTTAATAAATTAACCGAAGATATGGTATTATGTACCTTTAATAGTATAAGAGAAAAATATAATACTGATGTATTTAAATTTAGAGATTTATATTATAAAACAGATCATAAATACTTTAATAAAAATCAAACTAATTGGTATGAAGAAGTATTTCCTAATTTAACACTAGAAGTAAAGTCAGAAATAGAATTATATGAAAAAGGAAACACACTAGGAGGAACAAAATATGAAAGAGAAAATAAATAGTCTCCAGTTTGTAAACACTTATATACTATGTATTATATCTGCTTCTATTGGCCTTAGTTTATTTACTACAATCAAACTAGCAGGACACGACTCTTATATTGGAACACTCCTAGGTATATTTATGGGATTAATACCCCTATTCTTATTTCTATATATATTTAATTATCAAAAAGATTTACCATTATATGAAAAAACAATCTATATATTTGGAAGAATATTAGGTAATATAATAAACCTATTAATAACACTATTATACATAGTAATAGCAATAACAGTATTATTTAATCTAAGTAATTTTATAGTATCTCAGTATCTCGCAGATACTCCACTACTACTAGTACTATCAATATTTATGGTAGTAGTATATCATATACTAAATAAAGGAATAGAAACAATAACAAGAGTAAGTAGTATTAGTATAGTAATAGTATTATTCTTATTCCTATTTAGTTTTGTCTATCTATCTCAAGAATTTCAGTTAGATAATCTAAAACCAATATTAGAACACGGACTTAAAAATCCTATATTTGGTGGATTTATCAATATGCTAATAGCATTATCTCCTATGTATACCCTTCTAATTATTCCTAAAAATAATTTAGTAGATAAAGAAAAGGTAACTAAGTATTTATGTATTGGATATATATTATCAGGTTTTATTGTATTTTCAGTATCTATTCTATCAAATGGAATACTAGGTAGATATCTAATAAAACTATATCAATATCCAGGTTATACATCCCTAAAGAAAATATCATTATTTGGCTTTATTGATAGAATAGAAAACTTTATATCCCTTCACTGGATACTATGCTCATTTACAAATCTAGCTATGATACTATATTTCATAAAAACAAATATAAAAAGAAAAGAAAATAGTAAAATATTAAACTTTCTCATATGCGCTATAGTAGTAATCTTATCATATAAAATATTTAATAATAATACTATGTTTAATAATTATTCATACAAGATATATCCATACTTCTGCGGAGCACTAATAACAATATTTTTAATAATAACAATAAGTATTTTTATAAAAAATTGTATAAAAAGAAATAAAAGAGCATATAATAAAAGTAAGTAGATGATATCTACTTCACATATATAGAGTCCATAAGGGCTCTTCTTTTTAATTATAAAGCCCGAACTATATACATATATTTACATAACCTATAATAGTGGAGTTGATTGTAATGTTATCACTATTAGAAAATATAAATCCAATTATAGGAGCCTTACTTGCCACTTTATTTACTTGGGCTGTTACTGCTCTTGGCGCATCTATTGTTTTTTTCTTTAAAAAAGTAAACAAAAACGTAATGGACGCTATGTTAGGTTTTGCAGCTGGAGTAATGATCGCAGCCTCTTTCTGGTCACTATTATCTCCTGGTATTGAAATGGCAGAAAACTTAGGTATGATACCTTGGCTTATTACTTTTATTGGTTTCTTTAGCGGTGGTCTCCTTCTTTATATTGGAGATAAAGTTTTTAATTACTTTGATAAAAAACTATCTAAAAAGACAAATAAAGATAATAGCCAAATACCAAGTTTCAAAAGATGTATAATGCTTATATTTTCGATTACTCTTCATAACATACCGGAAGGACTCGCAGTAGGTGTTGCCTTTGGTTCTGTAGTATATGGTTTGACTGGTGCATCTATTTCTTCAGCTTGTCTACTCGCTCTTGGTATAGGGCTTCAAAACTTTCCAGAAGGAACCGCTGTATCGGTACCATTAAGACGTGAAGGAATGAACAGAAAAAAAGCATTCTTTTATGGACAATTAAGTGGTATTGTAGAACCAATATCAGGAGTAATTGGGGCCCTTCTAGTACTTAAAGTAAGACTACTACTTCCATTTCTACTATCTTTTGCAGCAGGAGCTATGATTTATGTAGTAGTACAAGAATTAATACCAGAAAGTCAAACAAATAAAAGAAAAGACCTAATGGCCTTATTTACACTAATAGGATTCTCAGTAATGATGATATTAGATGTAGCACTAGGATAAAAGACGAATACAAAATATAAAGTATTCGCCTTTATTTTTACTTATTATAATTAATAACTTCTGCTAAATCATTATCATAAGAATAAATATTAGTAAATAATTTTTCTATATTATTCTTCTTAATACTAAATACTAAGTTCTTATTACGATATCTCCCAGTATCCTCACCGCTTTTACTAATTCTAGATATTAAACTAACCTCAATAACTCCAAATTTTAATAATCTTAAAAATCTTTCAAATCCAATTAAATTATAAATATCTATTTTATAATATCTAAAATATTTTTCATTAAGTATCTTCTTAATACTAACAGAAACTACTGCAAGTCTATTAAGTTTCAAAGTTAAATGTTCTTCAACAGTTTTTAAATATACAAAAGATTCTCTTTCAATAAGTACATCATTTAAATCATATACACATAAATATAATTTTTCATCCTCTTCATCTACTTCTAATTTAAACTTATATTTATCATTAACTAAAGTTTTTTTATTACAACTAACCTTTTCAAATAGTACTTTCTTATCAGAGTATGTTTTGTCAGGATAACCATACTTTTCTACTATTCTATTAATTTCTGGAAAAGTAGGACCATCAAAAGCCACAGTGAATAAAAATAATGGATACCTACTATATCTACTAGTACATTTAATTTCAGTACCATAATAATCAGGAAAATATAAAGCATCGGGATTTTTATCAAGTTCTCTTTCAAAAGTAATTCCTATACTACCAAAACTTTTACTAACACTCTTAATCCATTTTTTATTAGAAATAATTTTAAAATTATCAATTAACTTTTTTACCTCATTAGTCATACCTTCACCTCCTTCGAGGTAAAAGTATCATAAATAAAAATATAATGCAAATGCCATTTTTCTCAGTTTCTGAGCAATAATTTTAAGAAAAGATTTTTTTAAAATACACAAAATCATTTTTTTAAGATATTTTTGTATAGAAAATATAACAATTTATATATTTACTAATTTGACGCGAATTTTACACATTATATATTTATAAGGGCGGTCTGCAGATAGTTCTTGTCCAAAAGGTCCACAAAAAAACAGGATAAACTCCTGTGTAAATTCAGATTGGTGCGGGTGAAGGGACTTGAACCCCCACGGATTAACCACTAGATCCTAAGTCTAGCGCGTCTGCCAATTTCGCCACACCCGCACAAATAAATAATAAGTGGTGGACCCTGCAGGACTCGAACCTGCGACCGCCCGGTTATGAGCCGGATGCTCTAACCAACTGAGCTAAGGGTCCAGCATTGCTCGGACCTTTCAGTTGGTTAGAGTATCCTAAAATACATAAAACCAAGTCATTTCCGAACATATTAAGTATATCATTTTTAAAACTTAGTGTCAACCATAAATTTCTTTGTTTTTATAGTTTTTTTATTTTTTCTATTAAAATATATTAAATAGTATTCAAAATTACTACTATTACCACAAAGTTTATTTAAAATATTTAATAATAAATGTTGTACCTTGTTCCTTTTTTGATTCAACTATTACCTTACCATTATCTTCTTCTATAATAGTCTTTGATAAAGCAAGACCAATCCCTATACTATCTTTATTAGCATTTTTCCCTTTATAAAATCTTTTAAAAATATTTTTAACATCTTCCATATCCAGCCCTTTACCAAAATCCAATATTTTAATCTCCGTATATATGTCGTTATCTTCGCACTTTATCAAAACCTTACCACCTATATATGAATACTCAACTGCATTCTTTAAAATATTAGTAAGTGCTTCAATTTGCCATTTTAAATCACAACAAATATCTTTCTTACACATATTATTAACTTCTATACTAATGTTTTTTAAATCACATAGATTAGAAACATTTTTTATAGATTCATCTATTAATTTTTCTACTTTAATTTTATTTCTAACAAAACTAATTGTATTAGATTCAAATTTTGATAATTTTAATATTGATTGAACTAGAAAGGAAATGTTAGCTATTTCTCTTTTGATATTTCTTATAAAATCTTGTCTAACAGAAATATCCATATCAGGATCATCAATTATATTATCTAACATTATATTAATGGAAGTTAATGGTGTTTTTAATTGATGAGATATATCTTGTAAAGAATTTTTCAAATCCAATTTATCTTTTATTGAGTTTTCAGCATTTTCTTTTAACATTATTGTTGTCTTGTATATTTCTTGTTTTAAAATTGATAACTTATCTTCAGAAATATCATCTAATTTTAACTCATAATTTTTATGATTAATATCTTCTATACACTTAATAATTTTATCTATTTCATTATCATTTTTTATATTATATTTAACAAATATATACAACAAAACAACAAACGATATTAATAATGTAATGACCTTACCTATTGTATAAACAAAATTATCACTATCG
>JAZTXT010000093.1:0-10255 GCA_045636525.1 Bacilli bacterium
CTAAATTAGCAACATATCTCTTACTTCTTTTCATAATTCTTCCCTCCTTATGTGGTGAAATTAGCGGACATCCATTTCACTTCTTAAATATCCTTCCACATAGGCATTAACCTATATGACATATTAATTATTATTCTTCTACTTTAATTCCCATATTACGGGCAGTACCTTCAACTATTCTCATAGCTTCTTCTACTGTATAAGCATTTAAATCTGGTAATTTAGTTTCTGCTATTTCTCTAAGTTTATCTTTGCTTAAAGTAGCAACAACTTCACCCTTACTAGATCCTGCTTTAATTCCAGCAGCTTTTTTAAGTAAAAATGCAGCTGGTGGAGTTTTAAGTACAAAGTCGAATGTTCTATCATCATAAATAGTTATTTCAACAGGTAGTACATCTCCCATCTTATCTCTAGATGCATCATTAAATTTAGTACAAAATTCTTGTAAATTAATTCCTGCTGGTCCAAGTACAGTTCCTACTGGAGGAGCTGGTGTTGCTTTTCCTGCTGGAATTTGTAATTTAATTTTCTTAGTAACTTCTTTCGCCACGAAAAACACCTCCTATTAAATTTCTTTTTCGCGTGTGGTCCAATCAGTCAAGTCCGCATACACTTACCTTCCACTTACTAACATACATAAATAATATGTCTCGCGCCACTAATAATACCACACTTTTTTATAAATAGCAACTACTTTTTTTATATTTTTGATTATTTCGTGTTTTTATTTTATGTTTCTACATAGTTTCAACTTCTGCTATATCAACTTCAACTGAAGTTTCTTGACCAAATAAATCAACTAAAACATTAAGTTTTTGCTCTTTCATATCAACAGTATCAATCTTAGCCATCATATCTTTAAATGGTCCAGATATAATCTTAACCTTAGCCCCCTCCTTAAGGTCTTTACTTACATCTACTCTACTCATTCCCATACTACCTAGTATTCTGTCAACTTCGTGAGGAAGTAATGGAAATGGTTTAGCTCCTTTACCAGATGATCCAATAAATCCTGTTACACCTTGTGTATTTCTAACTATATACCATGCTTCATCTGACATAACCATCTCAACAAGAACGTATCCAGGAAACATTTTTTTAACTTTTTCTTTCTTAACACCATTCTTATATTCAATTTCTTTTTGTTCAGGAACAATAACTCTAAATATATTTTCTTGTAAGTCCATAGAGTTAATTCTCATTTCTAATTTTTCCTTAACTTTATATTCATGACCACTTACAGTATTAACCACATACCATTCTTTTTTCATTATATTACCCCCTTAACCACGCAACTAATAAATCAATTCCTAAAAAGAACACTCCAAAAAATACTACAAATAAAATTGAAGCAACTGAGTATTTTAATAAATCCTTCTTATTAGTCCATTTAATTCTAGATATCTCTTTCTTAATACCTTTAAAATATTCTACTATTTTTTTCATAATTCCTCCCTAAATTTAACTAAAATAAAAACACCTTTCGGTTAAGACAAATATATCATATATATTCCTTGTTTGTCAACAATTTTTGTTAATTTTCTTATTAATAAAAAAATAACAATTACTATAAAGTAGCAACTGTTACTTATCACATCCAATAAATATTCTTGGTACTCTATATGATATTCTAGATATCACTTCATAATTACTAGTATCACATAATTCTGCCACATCACTAAGTTTTACTATATCATTATCCCAAAGATATACATCATCATAAATTTGAACATCATTTATATCAGTAACATTGATCAATATACTATCCATACATACTTTACCAACAACAGGAGCTTTCTTTCCATTTATAACAACATAACCCCTATTAGATAATATCCTACTGATGCCATCAGCATAACCAATAGGAACAGTAGCAATCTTACTCTTTCTAGTAGTCATATAACTTTTAGAATAACCAATATACTCACCACAACTAACTTCTTTTAAGAAAGTAATTTTAGATTTAAGTTTACATACCGGTTTAGTAGTAATTAAATCTGAAGCTCCATCAAACGAATCATATCCATGCATAACAATTCCAGGTCTAACTAAATTAGTAAAATCTAAATTAAAATTAAGTATCCCATTAGAAGCTTCAGTATGAACATATTTGATTGTATCAAAATTATCTTTTACTATTTCTAATGCACTCTTAAATACGTCTATCTGCCCATTTGTATAATCTCTATCACTATCAGCAGAAGAAAAATGAGTATATACACCCTCAATAACGATATTACTATTAGTTTTAATATTTTTTATAAATATATCTAAATCATTAATATTAATTCCAGTTCTATTCATACCAGTCTCAATCTCTAAATGCACTCTAACTCTTCTGTCTATTTTCACAAGTTCCTTTAAAAAATCAAAAGAACTAAGTCCAAAAACAATATCATTTTCTATAATACTATCAATTTCTCCAATATAAGGTTGATTAAGTATAAATATATCTTTATTATATCCCAATCTTCTAAGTTCTACTGCTTCATCCACTATTGCAACAGCGACAATATTAAATTCATTAATAATATCTATTCTTTTATTAATATATGTACCATAACCATTTGCCTTAATAACAGGCATTATATCTTTATTACCAATATAATTCTTTATATTCCTTATATTATCCTTAAAATTATTTAAATCCACTTCCATAACAGTAGGTCTCATCTCAATATCCCTCCATATTATATATAATACTATAACTTAAAATTTTTATTAATCAATTAAATAAACAAAAAAACTCTCAAAACTGAGAGTTAATTATCAAATGGCGGCCAATGTAGGGCTTGAACCTACGACCTATCGGTTAACAGCCGAGTGCTCTACCACTGAGCTAATTGGCCAGTTCATCCACAAGACTTCTTAATTATATAATATTTTTTTTCAATAATCAAGTACTTTTTTAAAGTTTTTTAATTATTTTTTATTATTTTATGCTATTTTTATAAAAATATACTAAAAAGGAACTAGTTTAACTTTTCTAGTTCCTCTCTTAACATCGTATTAGTAACACCAGGATTTACTTTTCCACCTGTCTTCTTCATAACAAGACCCATAATAAATCCATTAACATTTTTTCCTGATTTATAGTCCTCTACTACTTTTGTATTTTCATTAAACACTTCATTAATAATCTTTCTTATCTCTTCTGGATCACTAATCTGTGTTCCCATAGACTTAGCTGCTTCTAATACATTAACATTTTCATCAAGTGCCTTAGTAAGTATATCTTTTACTTGTTTATTAGATATCTTACCATCACACATCATCTTAATAATTTCACTAAAATCACTAGCGGTAATTTCAATATCACTAATATCTTTATAATTCTTATTTAAATATCCAAGTAAGAATCCCACAATAATATTAGAAGTTTCCTTCTCAGAAGCACCATAACTAATAACTTCTTCAAAGTAGTCAGATAATTTTTTATCCTTAGTTAAAGTACCAGCATCTACTGCACTTATACAATACTCATTCATATATTTTTGTTTTCTTTCATACTCAAGTATCGGCATAGATTCTCTAACGCCATTAATAAACTCATCACTAAGTATAATCTCAGGTATATTAGGCTCCCTATAATACTTATAGTCAATAGCATCCACCTTACCTCTCATAAAGTGAGTACATTTATTAACTTCATCATATCGTCTAGTTTCTTGTTCAATTACTCCACCTGTTTCAAGTATTTCAGTCTGTCTTTTAATTTCAACTTCAATAGCTTCTTTAACAGTAGCAAAAGAATTAATATTCTTCATTTCCACTCTAGTACCAAGTTTAGTATCTCCTTCCTTCATAAGAGACACATTAACGTCTACTCTAATCTGTCCTTTATCTGCTCTTGCATCTGATACACCTAAATACAAGAATATATTTCTAAGAGCTTCCAAGTATGCTATAGCTTCTTTAGCACTGCCTATACAAGGATCAGTAACAGTCTCCAAAAGTGGTACACCTGCTCTATTATAATCAATTAAAGAGTATGTAGAAAGATGCTCCATATTTGCAGTATCTTCTTCTAAGTGTGTATCTTGAATAGTAATCTTCTTATCTACTCCATCAACATTAATCATAACATATCCCTTAGTACCAATAGGATGACCAAACTGGGTAATCTGATATCCTTTAGGTAAATCAGGATAATAATAATTCTTTCTATCAAAGCATAATTTTTCAGGTATATCACAGTGTAATGCTAAAGCTACCTTCAAAGAATTTCTAACAGCCTCTCTATTAACTACAGGTAGTATTCCTGGATAACCAATATCAACAACTGTTAAATTAGTATTAATTTCACCTTCACCATTCCTAGCGGTACTAAAATTCTTACTATTACTCTTAAGTTCGCAGTGAACTTCTAATCCGATAACAGGTATATATTTACTCATTTATACTCACCTGACCTTTATAACCAAGTACTTCTTCTAGTTTATTAGCTATATTAAGTACTAAAGCATCTTCTTTTGCTCTACCAGTAATATTAACACTTATCGGAAGACCATTAATAAATCCACTTGGAATAGATATACTTGGGAAACCTCCAAAATTACCAATAGCTAGATGATTGCCAAGTATTAAGTACTCATCAGATAATCTATCACTAACTTCTCCAAATAAAGGAGCAATGCCTTCTGCTGACGGCATAATAAGTCCATCATACTCTTTAAATAATTCATTCATTCTATCTACAATAAGCCTTCTAACTCTACACGCATTTAAAAATAACTTTTCTTGATTCTCTTTTTGAAGTATATAACTACCCATAACAAATCTTCTCTTAATAAGTTCAGAAAATCCTTCTGTTCTAGTCTTCATCATAATATCGTTAATATTATTACCATTTACCCTACTTCCAAAAGGAATACCTGTTAAATTAGAATTGTTACTAGTAGCCTCAGCACAAGATATACACATATAAGCAGGATATATTGCTTCAAGTAAATCTTTTCTAAAACTAACTTCATGTACTTCAAATCCAATTTCTTTACACTTTTGAATAGTATCTCTAAAATTGTCAAATACTTGTGTCAAGTTATCATTATTATTACATAATTGAAGCACTTCCTTAATGTAAAATAACTTCTTACCTTTTACACCATTATCAAGTTCATTTACATAACAAATATCTTCATCAGGTAAACTAGTCATATCTTTGTCATCGTGTCCTTTAACTATATCCATAACATAGCTAACATCTTTAACACTTCTAGCAAATACTCCAACATGATCTAAACTAGATGCAAAAGCAAATAGTCCATATCTAGATATTCTACCATAAGTAGGTTTATATCCAACTACTCCACCATAAGCCGCAGGCTTTCTAATAGAGTCACCAGTATCACTACCAATACTAAAAGGAACAATCCCCAAAGCTACCGCAGAAGCACTACCAGCAGAACTTCCTCCAATTAGTCTATTTTTATCCCAAGGATTTCTAACTACTCCAGTATGACCTGTAGTCCCAGTACCACCCATAGCAAGTTCATCAAGTACAGTCTTCCCCATAAGAACAGCACCTGCTTCTTTTAACTTTTTATATACAGTAGCATCATATAAAGGAACATAATCTTTTAAAATATTAGATGAACTAGTAGTAACAATCCCCTTAGTAGAAATATTATCTTTAAGAGCATAAGGAATACCACTAAGAACAGTGTTATTTTCTACTTCTTCTTTATTATTCATAATAGTAACAAAAGAATTATATTCATCTTGATACTTCTTAGCTTTATTCACAGCTTCATCAAATAATTCCTGACTAGTAATACTACCATTATCGAGTTCACTTCTAATATCATCAATTAATCTATCAGTCATTATTCCACCACCTTAGGTACCTTAACCATATTATTTTCATATTCTTTAACATTAATCTTCATATCATCAAAACAAATTTCATTACTAGCTATATCTTCTCTTAAATAACTATCACCTAGTTCTAAATCAAAAGGATAAGTCATAGGCTCTACACCTTCAATATCCTTAATATTATCAATAAATTCCATCTGTTTAAGAATAACTTCAAACTCATCTTCAAGTGTCTTATATTCATCTTCATTCATTTCAAACATAAGTTTCTTAGCATATTCTTCTAATTTATCTCTTGTTATCATAAGTCTCCTCCACTTCTAAATCACTACTATTATAGCATTAAAATACAAATAAATAAACCATTTTTTCAATATTTAAATTTGGTAAAAAAATTACCAAAAAAACAGTTAAAAAATCATTTTATAGATAATACTTTTGTCATTTTTGGTAATAATATTACCACAATATTACAAAGAAAGAATAATTTATTATAATAAAACTAGTTTTGGAGGTTTATATGAAGTTAGGAGAAAAAATCAAAAGTTTAAGAAAAAGTAAAGGAGTATCCCAAGAAGAACTAGCGGCCATGCTTAAAATAAACAGAAACTTTTTATCACGTATTGAAACAGGTAAATCAGAACCAACATCAAGCATACTAAAACAAATAGCAGAAATATTTAACATAGATTTAAATTCACTTCTAGAAATAGAAGACGAAGAAAACAAAAACACAGACAAAATAAAATATATCGTAGATAACTGCAAATACTTACATGAAAAAGACTTAGATTTTATTGTAAGAATAATGAGTATTATGCGTGAAGAATACGTAAAAATAAATACAAAAATCGATTAAGAATGATATTTATCATTCTTTTTTTATATACTTTATTATGAATGAAGATAGACAAGAATTATTAAATCAGGTTAATAGAGATATAATATTTTTCTTTTTAGTTATAATCACTGCATTAGTTAACTTCTATGTAATAAATGAAAAAAAGAAAAGTATATTAGATATAGACTGTATAGATAATGATACCGCTAACAGATTATATTATTATAATCGAAGATTAGCAGTAATAATAGCTATATACTTCTTACTAAATGCATATAATAATTATGTAATGGATGAAAACCTAGAAAATATGAATCAAGATAAATTTCTATTACTAGCCACAACATTTAACTTAATAGGTTCAATATTCTATCTACCGCTGGGAAATAGTAATGTAATAATAGATGAATAAAATAAATAAAAAATAAACATAATAATATCAGAAAGGACTGATTATATTATTATGTTACCAAGATATTATTTAAATGATTATTTCACATTAATAGATTCTCCAATAGTAAAAGAAAGAGAATACATGAAAACAGACATAAGAGAATATCAAAATAAATACATTATGGAAATAGATCTTCCCGGGTTAAAAAAAGAAGATATCTCTATTAACTATGAAAATGGTTATTTAACAATAAAAGCATCTAAAACAATAGATTTAAAACCAGAAGTATACGTAAGAAGAGAAAGATTCTATGGTGAAATAAAAAGAAGTTTTTTTATTGGAGAAAAAAAAGAAATAGATATTAAAGCTAACTATGAAAATGGTATTTTAATTATTTCATTTCCAAAAGAAGACATTCCAAAAAAGGAAAAACAAAATATAACTATAAAATAACATATCAACATCTCTTGTTGATATGTTTTTATACAGCTCATACTTCGCCTAACCCGTCATCACTAACGTTCTTCCTCCTCGTGCCAGTATTAGTATAATAAGTATAAAAAATCATATAAAATAACTAATTTACTTATTTTGTTATAAATGATATAATTTATCTGTGAGGTGTAATAATGAATATAAGTAATAAATGGAAAGATTATGAATGTATAAAAACAGGAGATGGAGAAAAATTAGAAAGATGGGGAAATATAATATTAAATAGACCAGATCCACAAATAATATGGAATAAAAAAGGTACATGGAATAATTATGATGGCTACTACCATAGAAGTACCACTGGAGGAGGATACTGGGAATTCAAAAAGAAATTACCAGAATATTGGACAGTTAACTATAATGAATTAACATTCAAAGTATCTCCTACTAACTTTAAACATACCGGAATATTCCCTGAACAAGCTGCTAACTGGGATTTTATATCAGAAAAAGTAAAAGAATATATGTCAAATCATAATGAAATGAATGTATTAAATTTATTTGCTTATACAGGGTGTGCTACAATGGCAGCATCTTCTTCTGGTGCAACCGAAGTAGTTCATGTAGATGCATCAAAAGGTATAAATGAATGGGCAAAAGAAAATATGAAACTATGCCATCTTGAAGACAACACGATAAGATTTATAACTGAAGATGTAATAAAATTCCTAGAAAGAGAAATAAGACGTGGTCGTAAATACCATGGAATAATAATGGATCCTCCAAGTTATGGAAGAGGCCCTAACAAAGAAGTATGGAAATTTGAAAACGATTTTCCTAACCTACTATCAAAAGTAAAAGAAGTATTAGCGGATGATTTTTCATTCTTATTAATAAGTAGTTACACAACAGGAATAAGTCACATATCACTAGAAAACATCTTAAAACTAGAATTTCCAAATCATAAAATAGAAACAGGAGAAAATACTCTTCCCGTAACCGAAGACAATCTAATTCTCCCATGCGGTATATATGCAAAAGTTACCAAAGCTTAATATAATCTATGAAGATAACCATCTTCTGGTAGTAGAAAAGCCAGCTAACATCCCAGTTCAAGAAGATTCTAGTAAAGATATTGATATGTTAACACTTCTAAAAGATTATCGTAAAACAAATGAAAATAAACCAGGTGAAGCGTTCATCGGACTAGTACATAGACTAGATAGACCGGTATCAGGAATAATGGTATTTGCTAAAACATCCAAAGCTGCTTCTCGTCTAAGTGACCAAATAAGACAAAATAAATTTCATAAAACTTATATTGCAGTAGTAGAAGGAACTCTTACCCCTCAAGGAAAATTCGAGGACTATCTAATTAAAAATGAAAAAGAGAATATAAGCTATGTAACAACTAAAGAAAAAGGTAAATATTCATGTTTAGAATATCAAGTATTATCAACTAAAGATAATCTATCACTAGTAGAAATAAATCTAATTACAGGACGTTCTCATCAAATCAGAGTACAATTCTCTAGTAGAAATCATCCACTTATCGGAGACTCTAAATACGGACATAACCCAAATAACATAGACATAGCACTATTCGCTAAATCTATAACATTTAATCATCCAACCTCAAAAGAAGAGTTAACATTCACATTAGATATACCAACTAAATACCCATTTAATCTATTTAAATAGGTATTTTTTTATAGCATTATATTCCCATCAATGTTATAATTAATATAGGTGATAATTATATGGAAACAATATTACTAGATATAATTGCAAAACTAATAACAGGAACAATTATAATAACTTCTCAAATAGAAGTATATAAACTATTAAATAAAATAGATAAAATAAAATTAATAAAAAAGAATAAATTTCAAAATTTCAAAGTAATAGAATCACCTCCTATCATAAGAAAAACAAAATCAAATAAGGAAAGTAATATAAAAGATAACAAAGAAATAGAACAAATAGTACAGGCATTCTTAAGAAGATTAAGTATATATATCACAAATGAAGAAATGAAAAAAATTGATAATAATCTTAAAACACTTCAATACAAAAAAAGTAATGTATTATTTCTAAAATTAACTCACAGTTGTGGTTATTATGCAGCAAAAAAACATTATATTGCAGCAAATACAAACAAAGAAAAAGATACTTTTAATCATATTATCTATCATGAATTATTACATGCAGTAACAAGTAGTTATAATAAAAACACTTACTATTGTGGATTCGAACAAATAAATGCCAAAAAACATACACAAATAGGAACACTACTTAACGAAGGTTACACAGTTTTACTTACAAATAGAATGTTTGATTATAATGATGATAACGGGTATGACTATGGTAGAGCAATAGCACAATTAATAGAATTCATCGTAGATGGAAATAAAATGCAAAAGCTATTCTTCAGTCTAAATCTAGAAGGGTTAATAGATGAATTAGCAAAATATAACGATATAAATAAAGTAAAACAATTTATATTAAATCTAGATACAATACACGCTTTATATAATACAAAAGGCCAATACGAAAGAAAAACACTTACTAATTTATATAACAAAGTAAATATTTTCCTTTATGAAACATTTCAAAACAAAATGGATCAAACAATTAATATAAATAATATAGCAGGTTATGAGTTTTTATCAAATAGATTTATAACATTATTTAATGAAGTAACTAGACATTCAAAATTTGCACAAGAAGACAGAAAAGAAACTTTAAAAGAAATAGAAAGAGAAGAA
>JAZTXT010000094.1:0-2345 GCA_045636525.1 Bacilli bacterium
ATTTTGATTATAAAAGATATATTTTACAAAGTCTCTCTTTTTATAAATATTAAAAAGAATAATAAAGTGTAAAGAAGTATATATTTTAGTATAAATATATCTTTTTTTTTATATTTATGATAGAATTAATATGGAGAGTGATAAGGTGAAAGTAATAATATCCGCAGGTGGAACAGGAGGACATATTTACCCAGCACTTGCTATTATAAATAAAATAAAAGAGGAAGAACCAAATAGTGAATTTTTATATATAGGAACTACTAATAGAATGGAAAAGGATCTAATACCAAGTCTTGGATACAGATATGAAGGACTAGAAGTAACTGGTTTTAAAAGAAAATTATCTTTAGATAATATAAAGACTCTAACAAATTTCGTAAATGCCATCAAAAAGGCAAAAATAATTATCAAAGACTTTAATCCAGATATTGTAATAGGTTGTGGAGGATATGTAACAGCACCTGTTATTTATGCCGCCAAAAAATTGGGTAAAAAAACATTTATTCACGAACAAAACAGCGTTGTAGGACTTGCTAATAAATTCTTAGCAAGGTACACAGATAAAGTGGGAGTATCTTTTGAGAGTACAATACAAGAGTTCCCAAATGGCAAAGCAGTATTAACTGGTAATCCATGTAGTGAAAAAGCCTTAAGCATAAAGAAAACAAAAAAAGAAACATTAGAAATAGACAAAAACAAGAAACTAATTTTAATAGTAATGGGATCTCTTGGTAGTAGAACAGTAAATGATAAAATAATGAGCTTTATAGATAAGTTTAAAAATAAAGATTATAGTGTAATATTTGTTACAGGAACAACCTATTATGAAAAAGTAAAAGATATCAAAGTACCAAGTAACGTAAAAATATTACCATTCATATATGAAATGCCAGGAGTTATGAAAATAACTGATTTAATGGTAACAAGAGCAGGAGCATCTACTATGAGTGAAATAACTGCATTAGAAGTGCCTTCGATATTTATACCAAGTCCATATGTAACAAACAATCATCAATATAAAAATGCTATGGACCTAGTAAATAATAAAGCTGCCATTATACTTGAAGAAAAAGATTTAAATGATGAGTCATTAATTAATCTAATAGATAAGACCATAAATGATAAAGAAGGACTACTAGAAATGAAAAAGAACTTAAGAAAGTTAGGTATTAAAGATAGTAGTACCAGAATATATAACATATTAAAGGAATTGATAATGAATGATAGAAAATTTTATTAAAAACTATGAGTATTACAAAAATATATCTCTAAAAAAATATAACACATATAGAGTGGACGTAATATGTAATTATCTAATATATCCCAAAGATGAAAGAGAATTAATAGATCTACTAAAACATTTAAAAGAAACCAAAACAAAATATATTATTTTAGGCGGAGGATCTAATATAATACTATCTAAGCCATGTTTTGAAGTAGTAATCAAATTAGATAAATTAAATAAAGTTAACATAAACGGGAATCTGATAATTGCACAGGCCGGAGTAAGTCTAATAAGTCTAGCCAATACATGTATGCAAAATGGTCTTAATGGATTAGCGTTTGCAGGAGGAATTCCAGGATGCGTTGGAGCAAGTACCGCTATGAATGCCGGAGCTTATAAAGAAGATATGGCTTGTATTGTAAAAGAAGCAAAAGTAATTACGCCTGAGCTAGAAATAGTGACCATGACAAATAAAGACTTAAAATATTCTTATCGTAACTCCTTTCTAAAAGAAAATAAAGATTATATTTGTATTGAAACAACATTTGAACTATCATATGAAAAACCAGAACATATTAAAGAAGTAATGGATAATCGTAGGCAGAGAAGGATAGATACTCAGCCTTTAGATATGCCAACAGCAGGATCGGTATTCAGAAATCCAGAAGGACTAGCAGCAGGTAAACTAATTGAAGATATTGGGCTAAAAGGCTATACCATAGGGGGCGCAATGATTAGCCCAAAACATGCCAATTTCATAGTAAATACAGGTAATGCAACCTATGATGATATAATAAAATTAATAGAATATACGCAGAAAAAAGTAAAAGAAAAATATGACATCGAACTGTTATTAGAACAAGAAATAATAGGGTGATATAATGTCTAAAAAGAAGATAAAGGTAAAAATAAAAAAAAGAAAACTAAATATCAAAAAAATATTAATATTTATATTAATAATAATATTAATGGTACTTGGAATGTATTATACAAGTACACTACCAATAAAAAATATATATGTAATAGGCAATCAAATATTATCAGACAAAGAAATAATAGAAATATCCGCATTAGAAGATTACCCGCCTTTAATAACCACCAGTAGTCACAACATAATAAA
>JAZTXT010000095.1:0-2515 GCA_045636525.1 Bacilli bacterium
ATATACCACTAGGTAGTAATATTGGTAATTCACTAGAAGTACTAGAAGCTATAAATCTATTATACTACAACACTGATAGTAGTCTTAGAAATCTATGTATTGAACTATCAAGTTATATGGTATCTTTGGGACTTAATATTGGTTATGTTGATGCGAAAACAAAAGTACTTGATGCACTTAGTACAAAAAGTGCTTATAATAAATTATTAGAATTCGTAAAATATCAGGATGGAGATATTACTAAATTGCCAAAGAGTAATATAATTCATGAAATAAAAAGTGAAAAGGATGGATATTTAACTAGTTTATCATCATTAGAATTAGCTAAGCTTTCTATGCATTTAGGGGCAGGACGTAAAACAAAAGAAGAAAAAATAGATTATTCTGCAGGTTTAATAATAAATAAGAAGATAAATGATAAAATAAATGTAGGAGAAACAATTCTAACATTATATACAAATAAAGAATTGCCAGAAATTAATAAAGAAGAATTATTCAAAGTAGAGAATACTCCTAGTAATGATTATAATCTTATCTATGAAATAATCAAATAATATTTACAAAAGATCAAAATTATAGTATTATATAACATAAATGAAAGAAGGTATAAAATGGAAAAAATGACAATGGAAAAAATGGTTAATTTATGTAAACAATATGGATTCATATTTCAAGGAAGTGAAATATATGGAGGACTTGCTAATACTTGGGATTTTGGACCGGTAGGAGCACTACTTAAAGATAATGTAAAAAAGGCATGGTTAAAAAAATTTGTTCAAGAAGATCCTAATAATGTTGGTCTTGATTCAGCTATATTAATGAATCCTAAAACATGGGAAGCTTCAGGACATCTAAAGACTTTCTCTGACCCACTAATAGACTGCAAGGAATGTAAAACACGTCATAGAGCAGACAACCTAATAAATGATTATTCAAAATCACTAGAAGGTGATTCTATGACACAAGATGAAATGGTTAAATATATAGTAGATAATAAAGTGCCTTGTCCAAAATGTGGAAAGAGTAATTTTACTGATATTAGACAATTTAATCTTATGTTTAAAACATTCCAAGGTGTAACTGAAGATGCTAAATCAACAATTTATTTAAGACCTGAAACAGCTCAAGGAATCTTTGTAAACTTCCTTAATGTACAAAGAAGTATGAGATTAAAACTACCATTTGGTATTGGTCAAGTTGGTAAGTCATTTAGAAATGAGATAACACCAGGAAACTTTATTTTTAGGGTAAGAGAGTTCGAACAAATGGAATTAGAATTTTTCTGTAAACCTGGTACTGAACTTGAATGGTTTAAATATTATAAAGAATATTGTAAAAATTTCTTAATTTCACTTGGAATAAAAGAAGAAAATTTAAGACTAAGAGATCATTCTGCTGAAGAATTATCATTTTATAGTAATGCAACTACAGATATAGAATATAAATTTCCTTTTGGATGGGGAGAATTATGGGGAATTGCATCAAGAACTAATTATGATTTAACATGTCATCAAAATGTATCTAATGAGTCTATGTCATATTTAGATCCAGAAACAAATGAAAGATATATACCATATGTAATTGAACCATCAGTTGGAGTGGAAAGAACAGTTCTTACAGTATTATGTAATGCTTATATAGAAGAAGAACTAGAGGATGGTACTACAAGAGAAGTAATGAAATTTCATCCATATCTAGCTCCTTATAAAGCATGCATATTACCATTAGTTAAGAAATTTCATAGTGAAAAAGCTATGGAATTATATAGAGAGTTATCTAAAGATTTTATGGTAACTTATGATGAATCAGGAAGCATTGGTAAAAGATATAGAAGACAAGATGTTACTGGTACACCATTCTGTATAACAGTAGATGATGAAACTATAAATAATGGTACTGTAACAATAAGAGATAGAGATACAATGGAGCAAATAACATTAAAATTGGAAGAAGTTACCAAATATATAGAAGAGAGAATAAAATTCTAAGACAAAATTCTAGAATTTTATCTCTTTTTTCTTTACACACCAATATTTAAATGCTATAATTAATTTATAAAATAATAGTGGGTGTATAAAATGGAAGAAAAAAATAAAGAGATTATTGCATATATAAATACAAAAGTAAAAGAACTTGAAAGTATGTCAATGTACATTCCAAAAGAAAATGTTGAAAAATTAGAAGTAGCATTTTTAAATAGAAATGAAGACATGGATATAATTAAAACAAGAATAGATACAATATTTAATAATAGCGTTAATGCTTATAAACAAAGTTTAGAAAAAGTAGGTTTTCCTTATGAAGATGTAATCGAAGTATATCATAAGATAGAAAAAATGAATAAAACTAAAGCAAAACTTTATTTATCAGGAGGACTAATACCATATGTTCTTCTAAATGAAGATTCAAAAAGAAGACATGCTAACCTAGATTTACTTTGTAGTAAAGATGATATTCGAATGATTAGAGAAGTATTTCGTAAAAATGACTTATATGAACCTAAAAGAGATAGTTT
>JAZTXT010000096.1:0-11414 GCA_045636525.1 Bacilli bacterium
ATAAAATAAGAGGTGTATCAAAATGAATGAATTATATATAGAACCATGTTTACTCGAAGACCAAACTTTTGAAGAAATCTCTGAAGAAAGTAAAAGATATAAATACTACCAAAAGGCTAAAGAAGAAATAGATAATGCATACACCATAAATGATATTAAAAAGATAATATATAATTCTAATCTTGAAGAAACATATATAAATCAAATGCAAAACTTTAATACCAAAGTACTATATAAAAGCGATGGCCATGGAATAAACCATAATATTAGGGTATGCTTCATTGCATATATAATAAGTACTAATGAAAATATATCAAAAAGAGATTTTGAACTAATTATGGAAGCTTGTAAATATCATGATATAGGTAGAATTAATGATATTGAAGATGAGTTTCATGGTCAGCGTAGTGCAAATAATCTAACGTTCTTAAAAGATAAATATACAGAAGAAGAATTAAATTACATAAAAACAATTGTAACTACCCATAGTAGAAACGACAAAGAGTTTGATAAAATAGCAATAAAAAATAAAGTCAAAGACTTAAATAGATGTAAAAAATTACATGAAATACTAAAAGACTCAGATGGTCTAGATAGAGTAAGATTACATTATCCATATGTAAATATAAAATATTTAAGAACAGTAACTGGAAGAAGAATGATACCGTTTTCACATAAATTATATAGTAACTACGATGAAATAATAAATATAAACAATATATAAAAACTCGTAATCAATTAAGATTGCGAGTTTTGTTAAATAAAAATTAATTTTTATTTAAATACCAAGTTTTATTAATGTCACAGCTTTGACTAAGTGGTTCTGGGTTAGGTTTATCAAGTATAGCAATCGTAGGTAATTTGAAAGCTGTACCGAACATAATACAAGTACCAGGATGTAGTGTCTTAATCTTATTAGTAACAGTAATATCTGCGCTAGATATAATATCTTTAATAAACTGAAGATCCTTAGGATGGAACATCTTAAATACTAAGAAATTGCTACATTGAGATATCGTAGTCTCAGATAATTCTGAAGGTCTTTGAGAAACAATACCTAAAAGAAGTCCATATTTTCTACCTTCTTTAGTAATTCTTTCAAATATATTATATCCTAAAATATTTACATCACTGTCATTTTGAACATATCTATGAGCTTCTTCAAGTACAATATGAAATGGCATCGAGGATCTTTGATTTAGTGAAACCGTGTAATCAAATAGTAACTTAGAATATATCTTAACAATATTTTTAGCAAATCTATCATCAACATAGTTAATATTAAAGTTTACAATCTGTGCTTTTCTACCATTCGCGGTAGTTAGCAGAAGATTAATATATCCTTCTCTATTAATATAACCATTATAGTCAAAGTATCTAGCATAATCACTATTCATAAGATTGTTAAATCTAACTTTAATAGTATTACCAATATCATAAGTTGCATCGCTATTAAGAGCGCCTTCAGATAAAAGTGCAAATTCAAGAGCATTAGAGAAGTCTTTCATAGTGTACATATAATCTCCATTAGGAAGAGTAAGTTCAAAGTTTTCTAAACATAAACTTTCTAAATACTCAATAACAAGTTCTACATCAGCAAAATTACCACCTTGTTCTACAAATAAACACTGTCTAATAGTTCTTGTCCATCCACCTTTTTCAAGTTTAACTTCTAAGTTAAGATTAGAAGTATGAAACTTAGTAAGAATAGATACAATCTTATTTCTAATCATACTAGCTCCTTTACCTGAAAATATAATATCAAGTAAACATCTAGCGATAATATCATTCTTTTGACCAATAACTTCTTCCTCTTCTCTTGCAAAATAAGATACGAGTTTAAGTGCTTTTTCGATGATAGGAAGTTGTTCCTTTGAAGTAACTCCCATAAGAAGAGCTAAATCATCAATACCAAGAAGCCAAAAAGGATAACTTAGTATTTCAAACTCTGTACTATTTAAGTCAGTAGTATAAACTTTATAATTAATATTGTCATTTACTTCATGTATTCTAGAAAATGCTCTTTGATATTCACCATATGCATCGAATAAAAATATGTTAGAGTAGAAAGGAAGAGTCTTACACTGATAAAATACACTCTGAAGAATCTTAGCTACAGAGTAACTTTTACCACTACCAGAATTACCAAGTATTGCAAAGTGATTAGAAAAGAAATTACCAATATCAAGTTTAATATCATACTTAGGATAAATATAACTCTTACCTAAAGTAATAGTATTTGGTGCATCACTATTTAAAATCATATTAAGAATACTATCATCAATTAAATGACACTCTGCTTTAAATGAAGGTTTAGATATATCACCAAAAATAAATTTATTATTTTTAATTTCACCAACCAAGGTAACCTGCATAATACCATTACCAATAGCTATAACTTCACCAATATTAATTGAAATAACATCTTTAAATACAACATTTTTACCGATTAATCCATCAAAGTCATAAACATTAATATCAAGTTTAACAGAAACAATACCCTCGTTAATAGCAATAATCTTCCCCAACATATTCTTCTCACCTATTATAATTATACAACATAAAAGTTAATTTGTATATAACTAAATTATATAAATAAATTTATACAGTTTTGGTTAAAATAATAACAAGACATAATATTAACCTTGCAAGGTTAATTAATTTTAGTACTTTATTTATACAATTAAACTGTAGGTGATATATAAATGAGAATAAGCGAGGCCATATCAAAGAAATTAAATAAAATATGTAAAGAGAGAAATATATCAGTAAATAAACTAGCAAATATGAGTTTACTTACACAAAGTACAGTAGAACATCTAGTAAATGGTGATAGTAAAAATCCTAAATTATTAACTATAATTAGAATATGTGACGGATTAGATATGAGCTTGCAAGAATTTTTCTCTGATGATTTGTTTAGAAATATGGACAGAGAAGATTAAAAACTAAGAAACTTATTAATGTTTCTTTTTTTTTATGCTATAATTAACCTTATGCGATTAATTTTAGGAGGTTAGTTATGCAAGATGAAACATTAATTAAAATAGCAAAAACACTAGTGGACATTACTATACAAAAACATAATCAGAAGTTACTTGGTAAAGAAAATATGTCTACCTTTATAAATAGTAACTTACCAATAGGAATAGAAATAAATGATTATAATAAAATTCTCCACCTGTATAATAAATATTTATCAAAAGAAGGATATGAAATAAAAAAGGATATTACTAAATTTGATATTATTAACTATAATACAGAAGAGTATCAAGTATATATAAATAAATAAAAAAGACTATAGATATGCCTTTAAAATATCTATAGCTTTTTCTTGGAACTTAAGGAAGTTCTCTGCTAATTCAAGTTCCTTTTCATTAGCTTCATCTTTATATTGTTTAAGTTTTTTCTCCATATCAACAGTACCTGTGGATATACCCTTAATAATCATATCTGCAATCGCAGAATCACTATTGTCTGCATTAACTTCTTTATCAATTCCCATACCTGCCATCATCTTAGCCATCATACCATTTTCAGATATTTCAGCATCATGTTTCTTTAAATACTTTTTAGTATCACTTTTCCATTCTTCATATTCTTTTAAAATATCTTCAAGAGTTTTTTTAATCTTGTTATCCTTATCTTTTAAGTCTTTAAGAAGTCTAGTTAAAGTATACGCAGACATTTCAGCATCTTTATAAATATGTAGTACTAATTCACAGTTTTCATTCATATATATCATCCTTTCAAATATATTATGTAATTATTCATATAAAAATATACAGTATTAAATGTAAAGAAAGTATAGTAATATTTAAGAAATGACAAAAAGATGATATAATTAAAACGGGTGAAGTATTATATGATAGAGGAAAGAATAATAACTTGTATAAATTTATTTAATAGTTGCAATACAATAGAAAAACACATAAATAAATTAATTGCATTAGCAAAAAGAGTATACAATTTATCTGACGATGAAACAAGACAAATATTAAAAAACAAAACAAAAACAGAATTTACTACAGAAGAACAAAAAACAGAGTGGTACAAAATACTTGATGAAGCCAAAAATACAGATATACCATCATCTGATGAATTTCAAAAGATGATTATATCGTTATCAGCATTATTAATATCATTAAATAAAGAAAGTATTATAGAAAAAGATAGCGATAAAAATCTAAGCATACTTGTAGACACACCATCATATAAAGAAATATTAAATCATTTTTGTATAAATAAAGATAATAAATATTATATAGATGAAATAGAATTTACTAGTCATTTAGAGTGTTTAGATTTTATAAGAAATAAACTACTACATGGAGACTATCATATCAAAGATGATGAAATATATTTAAAGAAAGAAAATAAAGTAGGAAAAATAAAATTTAGTAAATTAGTAAACTACTCTCTAGTACTAGGAGATCTTACAAAATGTAAAGATAAAGAAATAGAAAGTTCTATAGTATTATGTTCTCCTTATACTGGTGAAACTCTAACACCACTTACTACAATAACAGAAAGAATGTACTATGTAGATTTTAAAATAACTGTAAAAGGCTCTAGAGTGATTAATAGTAATATAATAAAACTACTTAATGATATTGAAGACATGGCTTATTACTTTAATATTGAAAGGCATATGTTTGTATCAGATTCTGTTGAGAAAGCTATAAAAATATATGAAGATGAATTTAAGAAAAATAAATGTAATATAGAATATAAAGTAGACTATTATATAAGAAAACCAAATTCAAAAGAAGTGATAGCAAAATTTTTAAAAGAATATAAAAAAATAAAATTTAATTATGGTGATTCTTTAAAAGTGATAGCAGATTATTTAACAACAAATACTTTTTGTACAAGCAAAGATCATTTAAATAAATCATTTGAAACTTTAACATATCAGTTACTTAGAAGTATGCCAAATGCAGTAGCAGACGTTTTAAGACATGATGCTCCAGAAGATGCATTTACTGAGGAATATGGCAAAGAAATACCATTTAGTATATTAAAATTCTATTGCTACTTCAATTATGGTCTAGATAAAATTCATAGTAGTGCCAAAGATACATTATTAAGAGATATACTAAGTGGAAATAAATTTGATTATTCACAGTTAGATTTATCATTATTTGATGATCCTGGTATGGTTAGTGACATAACAATAAACAACTATAATGACCAGTTAATAGGAATAACAAATGAATATAATAAAAAAGAAGCTGCTTATAAAAAGGCTCTAAGTGATTATAATAACTATATGACTAAAACAGCAACTCCAAATCCTATGCTAGAAGCTAAACTCTTGTCTATTTGTAACGCATTCAAAGATAGTTTTGATGAAATAAAAGACTTAAAAGATAAGGCTGATAACTTTGATGTAGTTAAATATACAAAGAACTTAAATATAATAAATCACTTGAGAAACTCAATAGCGCATGGTAATTATGAATTAGATGATAGTGATATAGATAATAAATACTTTATATTTAATGATATATATAATGGTGTAAATACTTATACATTAAGGATCAAGTATGATGACTTTAGTAGACTATTTGATAGTAAAAATAAAATACATAATTATCTAGAAAAATTATCACTAATACATTTAGGTAAAAGTATAGATAGAATACATAATGAAGAATTATTACTTGATAGTACTTATGTCAAGGACAATTGCATGACAAGTTGGAATAAGCTAGTTACAAATATACTTGATAGTAATGATGAAGCTGAAATAAAAAAAATAGTATTTATTTATAATTGTATGAAAGAAATATATACTCCATCAGTATATATAAAAGATGAAGATAAATATGATTTTGCAAATGCCATAACAATAGCTAGAATATTTTCTGATTCAACTAAAGCCCTAGGAGAAACTGATACAGTAAGAATGAGGGGAAAAGATATACCACCTAGTGAATATGAGTATATAATAAGAAATATATTAACATATTCTAAAGGAATAGATAAATATGATTATTATATAAATTATGAACTATTACCAAAAAGTGAAGAAGGATCTATATTAGATAAAATATATAATAATAAGAGTAAAACTAGATAAATAATTTAGATATGCCCTGTAAGTATATAGTCTTACAGGGATTTTTAGAATATATACATTAGAAATTAAAGATTATTTTGGGTATAAATTTATAAGTAAAAATTACTAGTAAATTATTAATTTTGTGTTATACTATAATTATAAAAAATAGGAGCAGTAAAATGAATGAAGTATCTTTTAAAATAACAAAAATAGAAGAATTAGAATATGGAGCAAACTATCAAGTAACAGTAGAACTTCCCTTTAATACAGGATGGATTGATTATTTAGATTTAGTTGTAGTAAAAGGAAATGATACAATTACAATACCTCTAAAGCATAAAACAAATGAAAATAACAAAATAATATTTGAAACAAATTTTTATCTAGATACAAGGGCTATATATCACTATTATTTTAAATATAAAGTTAACAATGAAATAAAATATATAAAAAAGACAAATACTGACGATAACTATATTAATCAAAATGAAATGTATAAAATGAGTGTTAACTTTAGTACTCCAGATTGGGCTAAAGGAAAAATAATGTATCATATCTTCGTAGATAGATTTAATAGAGGTTCCAACAAGCCATTAAAACCGATGCCAAGAAGAACAATATATAATAGTTGGGAAGATGATATGATTTTAGGTCCAAATGAAGATGGTATTTGGAATGCTGATTTCTATGGTGGAGACTTAAAAGGAATTGAAGAGAAACTTGATTACATAAAATCACTAGGAGTAGATATAATATATCTAAGTCCGGTAGTACATAGCCAGTCTAATCATAGATATGATGCAGCGGATTATGAGAATGTAGATCCATATGCTGGATGTAATGAAGATTTAAAAAATTTATGTGATAAAGCACATAAAAAGTGAATGAAAGTAATATTAGATGCAGTATTTAATCATACAGGAAATGATAGTAAATATTTTAATGAATATGGGACCTTTGACACACTAGGAGCATATCAGAGTATGTATTCAACATATGCACCATTTTATAGAAAACATTATCATGATGGAAAATTATATTATGACTATTGGTGGGGGATGCCTAACTTACCAGTATGTAATGGCTATTCAAATGAATGGAAAAATTATATACTAGGAGAGGGTGGCATTATAGATAAATGGTTTAATCTAGGAATAGATGGATTAAGATTAGATGTCGCAGATGAATTAACAGATGAATTCATTGAAGGTATACGCTCGGCAGTTAAAAGAAATAAAGAAGATGGCTTTATACTAGGAGAAGTATGGAAAAATCCAATGAGAATGAATAGGGGATACATAGAATCAGGTCGTGGAATGGATAGTGTTATGAACTATCAACTAGTAGATGCATTAATTAGATATTTTAAATATAGTGATACCAATAAATTAGATTATATAATTAAAGATATACAAAGAGAATATCCTACAGATACAATAAATACACTAATGAATTTTACATCTACTCATGATATTTCAAGAGCTATAAATATCTTTTCTACTTATGATTTTAATGAATATGGAGAATGGGCTTGGAATTTATTAAGAGATAATCTAGATTGGTGTAAGAATTTTAAATTATCGCCTTCTGAGTATAATAAAGGAAAAGATGTATATAAAGCATATATCTATGCATTAACATTTATGCCAGGTATATTATCTATCTTCTATGGAGATGAAATAGGATTAGAAGGAATAGGTAATCTAGCTAATAGAAGGCCTTATCCATGGAATAATAAAAATATAGATTTAGAATTATTAAATTATTTTAAATATATAGGTAGTATTAGAAAAGAAGAGTCATTCTTACAAGAAGCAGAATTAAATATATTAGATATTAATAAAGACTATTTTATGTTTGAAAGATATACTGATAAAGAAAAATCCTTAATAGCGGTTAATAGAACAAATGAAGAAAAAGATTTCTATGTACCAATTGAATATAGAAATAAAAGAAAAGTATATACTTTAAATAAATCTAATGAAGGATATTTATCTCCATATGGTGGTATAACAATAAAGAGATAATTATAGATATGCCCTGTAAGTCATTTGTCTTACAGGGATTTTTAGAGGCCTGTAGTCTCTAAAAATAAATTTGGAGCCTTAGTGTCTCCAAATTAAAGAGTGTTTTTGTGTAAAATATGGTTGATACAAGTAAACTACTCAAACAGAAATTTAAAAATCGTTTTTTACAAAAGTGTGATTTTAAACCGAAAATCATTTACAAAAATGTGATATTGAGTTAAAAAGTTAACAAATTAAAGAGATATTTTGTTGTAAATTAAATTTTATAAATATATTAAAAATACCAATTATATAAATTTCAGTTTACAAAAAATGACAAAATAGTTAAATGATGATATAATTAAATTGAAAGAAAAAACAATTTGATGATTTAAATAAAAAAGGAGCAGTAAAATGGACAAAAAAATAGGCGAACTAACATTACTTTTAATGTATTTAACATCATGGGAAGAAGAAGGATTTTATTATGATGAAGATGATAATTTGAATAAAGATGCATTTAAAAATACTTGGAAAGGATACTCTTTTGATGCCATTAATGAATTAACAGATAAAGGTTATCTATTCCCATCAAAATATAAAAACAAATCAGTAACATTAACTAAAGAAGGTGAAAAATTAGCTAAAGAATTAATTGAAAAATATTTGAAGTAGGAGATAATTATGGATTATGAAATAAAAGTAGAAGAAAATAGAAAAAGAAACGAAAAATATATTAAAGAGTTTGAAAATTGGTTAGAGGCTAAAGGTCTAGTAAAAAAAACAATAAGAAAGCATATAAATAATGTTAATTTATATATTAATGATTATTTGAATAATTATGATATTACAAAAGTAGAAGATGGTATGGATGAAGTTTATTCTTTTTTAGGTGGATGGTTTATCGAAAAATGTCTATGGGCTTCACAAACTTCATTAAAAGAAACAGCTGCTAGTATAAAGAAATTTTATCAATACATGGGTGAAAATAATTATGTTAGTGAAGAAGACTATAAAGAAATGTGTAGTTTCATCAAAGATAATATGGATGAATTTTTAGAACAATTGGATGATTTCGATAATGGAACGTACTACGATATATTTTAATTAATGGAGGGAAAATATGGCGAAGGTATTAACTTTTAAAGTAGAAATTGATGGCTTAGAAGATAAGATATGGAGAAAAATAGAAATTACTGATAGAAGAACAGTGGCAGATTTGGCATATACTATACTTGCTACATTTGATTCACTGGCATATCATTTATATAACATAAAATATAAAGATAAAGTATATGATTGTTGGATTTGCATAGAAGATGATCATAGCGAAATCCCACCAACTAATGCTACAATAACCAAATTAAGTAATATTGGATTAAAAGAAAATGATACAATGGAAATGAACTATGACATGGGGTCTACTACGACATTTAAAATTACTTATTTAAGTTCTAGGGATTTAGAAAAAAATAATGGCAATCATTATCCGTATATAATTGATGGTGCTGGAAGAGGAATGCTTGATGATATGTGTGATTTTGAACTTAAAGAGATAGTGGAGGATATTGATAAGAAAGGATATTCTAATCATTATTTTACACCTGGGTATAAAAGAACTATAAAATATGATTATAGATATTTTAATATTAGAAATAATAATGCTTTACTAAAAGGAAAAGTTTTAGAAACTAAAAATAAATATGAGGTTGGAGAATAGATGGCAGAAATTACACAGGTAAGAGAAATTAAAGTTAATAAAGAAAATGTTAAAATAGAATTTACTTATTTAGCAGAGTATAATAGAGATAAAACATATTTTAATAATTTAGATTTTGATACCGCTGAAGGTGAAAGTGATGATTCAATAGAATATTTAAAGGAAAATTTAGATGATTATTTAGAACATAATTATTTAGACTTTACAAAAGTAGCATCCAAATTTTTTGAAATAAATGAAGTTGTTGATAGTATAAAATTTATTGATAAATATGGATACTTTAAAGTATATCGTAAAGAATTCGAAAAAATATATTAATGACTACCAATATTTAATGTTACTTTTGTTCCACAGATAATATGTTTGTAGGTACAAAAGTAATTTTTGTATTATTTTCAGAATAATGGAGGTGAAATATGATTTATATAACAGGAGATACTCACGGAGACTTTGAAAGAGTAAGAGAGTTTTGTTATAAATATAAAACAACAAGAGAAGACATTCTAATAGTACTAGGAGACACTGGTATAAATTATCATTTAGATGAAAGAGATTATATACTAAAAAATAGTCTCCGGCAGTTACAAATAACATTATTTTGTATTCATGGAAATCATGAAGAAAGACCAGAAAATATAAGTACATATAAATCAAAGATGTTCAAAGGTGGAGAAGTCTACTATGAGCAAGATTATCCAAATATATTATTTGCTAAAGATGGAGAAATATATAATATAGATAACAAACAAACTCTAGTAATAGGAGGAGCCTACTCTGTAGATAAAGAATATAGACTACTAACGGGATATAAGTGGTATAAAAGTGAACAGCCTTCTGATGAAATAAAAGAAAGAGTATTAAGTAAATTAAAAGAAAATAATAATAAAGTAGATATAATACTATCACATACTTGTCCATATAATTATATGCCATATGAAGTATTCCTAAGTGGAATAGATCAAAGTAAAATAGATAATAGTACTGAAAAATTCCTAGATATAGTAGAGACTACAACTAATTATAACAAATGGTACTGTGGACACTTTCATACAGAAAAAATAGTAGATAAAATAAAATTTATGTATAATAGTATAGAGGAATTTAAGTAGATATGTAATTGTTACCCTGTGAGTCTCTTGTCTTACAGGGATTTTTAGTGTAAAATATGCCTAATAATAAAGAAAAAATAGTAATTTTATGGTAAAATATTATAAGAAGAGGTCCAATATGAGTGAAAGAGAATTAGATTCGAGTATAAATAATTACATAGAAAATAAAAGTAATATAAGACAAGACGAATGGGATATGGCTATAGGACTTCAAGAGGTAGATAACTTAAAACCATCTAAATACTTAGAAAAATTATTACAAGAAAATATAATTGGTAATAAAACAATATATGAAGTAGAAGAAGAATTAAAAGAATACTATGAACAGCAAGATAAGAATGATAAAACTATTCAAGATGAATATGAATGTGATTTAGTATCAACTAGAATTGTACAACTTTTAAATATGGATAATTTAGAATTATCTATAGATTATATAAAATATATACATGGATATTTATTTAAGGGCATATATGAATTTGCCGGTAATTTTAGAGAAGTTAATTTTTCTA
>JAZTXT010000097.1:0-9133 GCA_045636525.1 Bacilli bacterium
AATTATAATAAATATCAAATAAAAGGAGAAATCAATATGAATTTAATAGATATATGTATAATGACTATTATAGTAAGTTTCATAATGCGCATAAAAGCTAAACTAGAAATATACAAAGATATATCCGATCTAGGATACAAATTCAATCACAAAAAATTACAAGAACTAAACGATAAAAATAATGAAAACATAGATATAGTAACCCAAATAATCAAAGACTACTACATGTATATACCATTCTATAATCTATTTGAAGATGCTATAAGGGAAAGTAATTATTATAAAAACAAAAATGCCCAAATAGAAAGATTAAAAAAATTTGGTGCTATCGAAGAAATGACACAAAAAGAAAAAGAAGAATATAGTAAAAATAGAACAGGATTCCAGGCAGTAAAAATGGAAAAAAGACACTTAAAAAAATTATCAAATTCCTCACTAGCAGAATTTTCAAACGGAAGTAAAATATGGTTTAATTTTAAAGATGATATAGATGATACAGATTCTCTTACTGATATAATTGAAATAGTAGAAGTATCAGGAATTTATAAAAATTTAAATAATGAAGAACTAAAACAAAAAGTATATTATTCACTACTAGTAATCGGAGATAAAATAATTAACGAAGTAGAAAATAGTGATTTAAAAGAAGATAGTCAAATAGTAGAAAAAATAGTAGAAATACCACTACATAACGAACAAAAAGAAAATATCAAACCTAAAACAAGGATAAAAAAAAGAGATAAATAAAAAGTAGAGTAATCTACTTTTTATATTTCTCTCATCAATTCAGAATCTTTAAACGGGTCTTTTGGATCAATATAATCTGTAAACAAAACACCATTCAAATGATCTAGTTCATGCTGAAAAGCAATAGCTAAATCCTCTCTTACACGGTACTTATACAAATTACCATCTAAGTCATATCCTTCAACAGTAATTCTGGCATGTCTTGGTACAATCCCATCAACTTCTCTATTAACACTAAGACATCCTTCTCCTTCGCCAGCATAAATCATTTCCTCAGAATAAGATATAACCTTAGGGTTAATAAGAATATAATCTTCAAACTTACCCTCACTAACTTCATAGCAGACAACAAAGAAATTCTTATTAATTCCAAGCTGAGGAGCAGCAAGTCCCATTCCAGGTCTTAAATCATACATCTTTGAATATTTCTCTATTTGAGAATATCTAAGATGTTTAAGCATTTCTGGTATAATATTTTTATATTCATCACTCAAAGGAAATTCTACATCAGTATTTTTAGCTCTAACCCTAGAATCCTTTTCATCAAGTATATCTTTAGTTCTAAGCATAAAATCATCCCTTTCTACGACAAATATTTTATCACAAAATAAAAAAAAAGGGAAGTATTTTCCCTTAACTTAATTAGTTGGCAAATCTAGTACCAATTATAATCACAAGTAATATAAATAATACTAGTATGATAGCATAGTTACTGCCATAACCGCCATAGCCACCATATCCGCCTTGACCGCCACATCCATAGTTGTACATTGGATAACTATATCCATAGTTTCCTCCACAACCACAGCTGCCAGTTCCGCCTTGATATCCTCCGTAATAATACATATTATATACCTCCTTTAACGATATCTAATATAGTTTACTCAAAACTATTTTTTTTGACATTGATATTTACCCAATTTTTAAAATTTATCTTTTTTTATTTATCGCTTCGCATTCACTTTTTTCATCAAATACTAAATATCTGAGAGAAAAAGGACTACTTTACAAATATAACTACTATATAACTATCCATATTGCCACATGTATTTAATATAATGAATAAAAGAAACAAAAAAGCATACCCTTTACTAGGAGATGAATTATGAAAAAAATATTAATATTAATACTTATTTTTATCTTTATCCCAATAGTAAAAGCTGATGATATAACTGATTTAGCCCCTAATGCCAGTTCAGCTATTATGATTGAAGCAACAACCGGAGAAATATTATTTAATAAAAATGAAAATGAAAAACTAGCACCTGCATCAATGACTAAAATGATGAGTATGTTACTTATTATGGAAGAAATAGAAAAAGGAATTCTTAAATGGGATGAAATAATAACCGCATCCGCTAATGCCTCTAGTATGGGTGGTAGTCAAATATTCTTAGAAGCAGGAGAAAAAATGACTGTTCAAGAGCTAGTAAAAGGAATAGCAATAGCATCAGGTAACGATGCAACAGTAGCAATGGCAGAGAGAATATCTGGTAGTGAAGAAGGTTTTGTAAAAAGAATGAACGAAAGGGCAAAAGAGTTAGGTCTTAAAAATACAAACTTTGTAACCTCAACAGGATTAGATGCAGATAATCATTATTCAAGCGCTTACGACATGGCATTAATCGCCAGAGAATTAGTAAAACATGAAAAAATATTAGAGTTCACCGGGACATATGAAGATTATTTAAGAAAAGACTCATCAAGTCCATTTTGGCTTGTTAATACTAATCGTTTAGTCCGTTTTTATAGTGGAGTAGATGGTCTAAAAACCGGATTTACATCATCAGCAGGTTACTGTTTAACAGCAACTGCTAAAAGAGATGGTATGAGATTGATAACTGTTGTGATGAATGAACCGGATACAAATAAAAGAAGTGCAGATACTACTAAAATGTTAGATTATGGTTTTAACGTCTATATGGTTAGAAATATAATTGATGAAAAAACCGTAATAGATACCAAAGAAGTAGAATTAGGTAAAAAATTAGAAGTAAATATCGTATCAAAAGAAACAATAACAATATTAAATAAAAAAAGTGACCAGACAAGAAACATTACATACGAAGTAGACATAGATAAAATCGTAGCACCAGTAAAAAAAGGGGATAAAGTTGGTTCAATTAATATTATAGAAGAAGGAAATATAATATCAATAGTTGATGCAACAGTAAAAGAAGATATCGAAAAAGTAGACTTTTTTGCATTGTTTATAAGAAATTTACAAGAAGTGTTAAAAGGAAGTCTAGAATTTTAGACTTTTTTCTTATGTTAAAAATATTCAATAAAAAATATATAACTGTATTATAAATTAAAAAAATAAACTTTTTTACTAAAAATTTCATAAAAATGGCAAAATCGACATGAAAAAGGTGTATATATCTTATGAAAGGAGGAGAAAAACAAAATATGTCGACTCTATATTTTGTCTAGTTTTGTCGAACCTGTATAATTTTGGTTTAAATTGTGCTAAATTGTAAAAGAGGTGACTAATGTGTTAAAAACAAATATGGAATTCAGTAAAGGAATTCTATTTATTAGATTAAAAGGGGATTTAAACAAAAATACAATAAAAGGACTCGTTGATAGAGATTTTAAATACATAGTATTAAATATAGATAATATGTATTCAATAGACAGCTACAGTATAGATTACATAAACAAACTATACAAAAGAATAGATAGCACAAGTGGTAAAATGATTATTTGCGACAAATTTAATATTTCAAGAAAGCTACTTAATGAGATACCAAAGATAGATAAAGAGTATGATGCATTCAAAGTATTTGAAAGGATGATTTAATGAATAGATATGAAGAAGAAATTAGTATATGTAGCGATTTAGTTTATGCAATAATAAGAAAATATTTTAAAGGATACGATATTGAAGATCTATATCAAGTAGGAGTAATTGGAATAATGAAGGCATGTGATAATTATAGAGAAGACAAAAATGCTAAATTTTCCACTTATGCATATAAATATATATATGGAGAAATATATTCCTACATAAATAGTAGTAAAATATTAAAAGTAGCTAAAGAAAATTATCCACTCTATAAGAAAATAAACGAAGCTAAAACAATGTTAAGTCAAAGACTAATGAAAGAACCTAGTGTTTATGAACTAGCAAATTTCCTGGAAATAGAACCAAATATTATCGAAACGATAATTAACTCTATGAATACTGTAGATAGTATTGACAGAGTAATATATAACAATGGAAAAGATGTTCAAATACTTGATACATTAAGAGACGAAAAAGATTATTACAACATAGATTATTTAATGTTAAATGAAGAATTAAATAAATTACCTGAAATAGAAAAGAAACTAATTTACCTAAGATATTTCGAAGATAGAACCCAAAGTGAAGTAGCAGGAATTTTAGGTACAACACAAGTAGGAGTATCACGTACAGAACAAAAGGTATTAAAGAGAATAAAAAGCAATTACCAAAATGTAGCATAAATAAGCAACAAATCTTTAAAATGTAACCAAATAGTTTACATAAAAAATTTAGAATTTATGAGACAATAACATTAAGGTGATAAACTGTGAAAAGTAAAAAAGACAAACATTATGATATATATGAAATAATAGCAAAGAACATTAAATTTTACCGTAAAAGCAAAAATATGACACAAGCACAATTAGCAGAAATAACTGAATATTCACATGAATTTATAAGAAGAATAGAAGCACCGAATAGTAAGAAAAACTTCTCTATAGATGCTGTTAGCAATATAGCTAATGCACTAGAAATAAATATTGAATTACTATTTGAAAAGAAAGATAGAGAAAATAGCTAGATAACAGCTATTTTTTTATTTTTATAATAGCCTTTTACTCAATAATATAGTATAATTAATATGGTGATACAAATGGAGTACAACTCTCAGGAAGAATTATTTAAAGCATTAAAAGGAGCATTTAATGTAAAACTTAGAATGATAAATAAAGAATACGATTATATAAAAATGGTAGATATATGGAACTATTTAAAAATAAATAAATGGTGTAAAGATAAAAACCTAAGTATATCAGAAATGGTAAATGACATCATAGATATAGATATAATAAAAGTAGATCTATTTTTAAAAAAACACATAAAAAATGAAGACAGAAAGTTAGAGGAATAACACATGAAAACACTACTTATAATACTAGGACTACTTGGAGCACTTCTAATAGTGGGAATAATACTATTAAAAAACAAAAAAGTAAAACTAACATTAGGAATAACATTAACCACTATAATTTTATTTTCATCCGCATATTTATGTATACCAATACTAAATAATATTAAGTACGGATTAGATTTGCAAGGAGGATTTGAAGTACTATATCAAATAGACTCATTAAATGAAGAAGCGTTATCTGATGATATGGTTTATAATACTTATAAAGCTATATTAAAAAGAGTAGATATTCTAGGAGTAAATGAACCAGAAATAACAATAGAAGACAATAATAAAATAAGAATAGCCTTAGCGGGAGTTACTAATGAAGAAGAAGCAAGAGAAGTAATATCATCTACTGCTGTATTATCATTTAGAGACGCTAACGATAATTTACTTATGACATCTGATATACTGGGTGGAGAAGTAAAAGTAACTCAGGATAATTACGGAAGACCCGCAATTAGTTTGCCAATTAAAGACACTAAAAAATTCTACGAAGTAACAAATAGTGTAAAAGATATGACAAACAATGTAATAGTAATATGGCTTGATTATAACGAAAAAACAGACTCTTATTTCAGTGAGAAAGATTATTGTGGTGCTCTTAGTACTTCAAGATGTTTATCAGCAGCATATGTAAATGAAGCATTTGCAAGTGATGTTATAATCCAAGGTAGTTTTACTACTGAAGAGGCAAAGTCACTAGCAGAACTTATAAATTCAGGAGCACTTCCTGCAAAATTAACAGAAATATCTTCAAGAACAGTTGAAGCGTCCTTCGGAGAAACATCTCTTAATAAAACACTTCTAGCAGGATCGATTGGAATTATATTAGTAATACTAATTCTTATAGCATTATACCATTTTGCTGGTTTTATATCATCTTCTTGCCTAACATTATATACAATGACATCTTTCTTAGTATTTTATCTAATAGAAGGAACATTAACACTACCAGGAATAGCAGCTATGCTTCTTGGTATAGGTATGGCAGTAGATGCATCCGTAATATCATTTGAAAGAATAAAAGATGAATTAAAAAGAGGAAAAGATTTAAATACATCTGTAACTCTTGGTAATAAAGAATCACTTTCAAGCATAATTGATGCCAATATAACAACAGCGATCATCGCAGTAATATTATTTATATTTGGACAATCTAGTATTAAAGGATTTGCTACAATGCTATTAATAAACATAATCTTAACAGTAATAATTATGGTATTCTTAAATAAATATATAGTGGCATTATTTGCTAAAACAGATTGCTTTAACAAGCATCCAAATCTATTTATTGGACTTTCAAAAAAGAAAATAACAAAGAGTAAAGAATTAATAATACCATTCAAAAAACTAGACTTTGTAAAATCTAGAAAAATAATACTACCAATAATTTTAATTGTAATTATAGGTGGACTTGCATATTCACTAATTACAGGTCTAAATCTAGCAGTAGATTTTACTGGTGGTACAAGTATAACAGTGGGTACTCAAAGTGCAATATCACTAGAAGATTTCGCAGTAAGAAAAACAAATAAAACAAAAGATAGTACTACCATAATAATTGAAGAAAAATTAACAAAAGAAGAAATACAAGAACTAAAAACTACTCTAGATGAAACATACAATACAACATCAGATATCTTTGTAGTGTCAGACATGGTAAAGAAAGAACTAATAAAAAATGCTGTATTTGCACTTTTGATATCAATGATAGGTATAATACTATATGTAAGCATGAGATTTAAATTAAATTATGCAGTCGCAGGAATAATAGCTCTTGTTCACGACGTTTTAATAACAATAATATTCTTTGGAGTATTTAAATTGCAAATAGACAGTATCTTTATTGCAGGGGTACTAACAATAATAGGCTACTCAATAAATGATACTATAGTAACATTTGATATGATAAGAAAAAATTATAATAATAGGAAAGACTTAACAAAAGAAGATTTACCTGAAATAGTAAATAACTCAGTAAGACTAACATTATTTAGAACAATAGTAACAACATTAACAACAATAGTACCAATACTATGTCTAATATTCTTTGGAGCAGCTGAAATAAATGGATTTAATATAGCCTTATTAGTAGGATTCATCGCCGGTGTCTTTTCATCAATCTATATATCAAACCAAATATGGTTAATATTAGAATCTAAAAGACTATCAAAGGGAGTGAAAGAAGATAAAGACATAGATGATGTAAATGAACTTCAAATAAAAGGAATAAATTGTTAAATTTAAATTAATATAAAAATATATAATAGGGAAGTGATAGAAATGGGTGTAAAAACAATACCAATGACAATAGAAGATTTACTAAATAAATTTAAAAAATATAATAATAACGAAAAAGATATAAAATTAATTGAGGATGCCTATGAATATGCTGAAAAAAAGCACTTTGGACAAAAAAGAATATCAGGAGACGATTATATACTTCATCCACTTAATGTAGCAATGATATTAACAGAAATCTCCGCAGACGCTCCATGTATGGCGGCAGCTCTTCTTCATGACACAATTGAAGACTCAGATGCAACACGCGCAGAAATAGAGAGGTGTTTCGGTGAAGAAGTAGCACTTCTAGTAGACGGTGTAACAAAAATAAATAAAATAAACTTTACATCTGACTCCGAAGCATCCGCTGCATATCAAAGAAAGATTCTAGTAGGTTTATCAGAAGATGTAAGAGTTATTATAATAAAACTAGCAGATCGTCTTCATAATATGCGTACAATAAATGTACTATCAGAAGAAAAACAAAAGAGAAAAGCAAAAGAAACACTAGAAATACTAACTCCTGTAGCACATAGACTAGGTATATATAAAATAAAAAGTGAACTAGAAGATTTATCCCTTAGATACCTAAAACCAGAAGCATACTTTGAAATAGTAGAAAAATTAAATCAAAAGAAAAGTGAGAGAGATGAAGCCGTAGGTAATATGTTAAAAGAAGTATCAGATCTTCTAACAGAACATAATATACCTCACGAAATCAAAGGAAGAAGCAAAAGTATATATAGTATCTATAACAAGATGGCTAAAGGGAAAAGATTTGATGATATCTATGACATATTAGCACTAAGAGTATTCGTAGATACTGAACAGGAGTGTTACTTAGCCTTAGGGCTAATCCATTCTAAGTATAAACCAGTACCAAAAAGATTCAAAGACTATGTAGCAATGCCAAAAACAAACCTATATCAGTCTCTACATACGACAGTATTTGGAATAGATGGAGACCTATTCGAAATACAAATAAGAACCTACGAAATGGATAAAATAGCAGAATATGGTATAGCATCTCACTGGTCATATAAAGAAGGTGGAGTAGCTAACACCAAAGATAAAATGGAAGAAAAACTTCAAATATTCAGAAATATAATAGAGCTAAATGAAGATTCATCTAGTCCCGAAGAATTTGTTTCATCAGTAAAAAAAGACATCTTAACCAGTGATGTAATCTATGTATATACGCCAAAAGGAGATGTAGTAGAACTACCAAAAGAATCAACTCCAGTAGATTTTGCCTATAAAGTACATAGTGAAGTAGGGGACCGCATGGTAGGAGCTATAGTAAACGATAATATTGTACCACTAGACTATAAATTAAATACTGGTGACATAATCAAAATAAATACAAATAAAGCTTCAAAGCCAAGTAAAGACTGGTTAAACTTCGTAGTAACAACAGGAGCTAAAAACAAAATAAGAGCGTACTATAGTAAATTAGAAAAAGATGAAAACATCGATAAAGGTGAAGAATTACTAGAAAAAGAACTAAGAAAAAATGATATATCAATAAATGAATTTATGTCAAATAAAAATATAGAAACAATACTAAAAGAATTAAAATTAAAAGACATAGATGAACTATACATGATGATAGCCCTAGGAAAATATACACCTTCAGGGGTAATAAAAATAACAAAGAAAAAAGAAGAAGAAAAAGAAGATATAACAAAGAAAATAAACGAAACAACATATCAAAAAGACGATAAAAGTAAAAATAACGACATTCTAGTAGAAGGAATGAAAGAAATAAAAGCAAGCTTAAGTGGTTGCTGTAAACCAGTTCCAGGAGATAATATAATAGGTTATATAACAAGAGGATCAGGAATAACAGTTCATAGAACTAGCTGCAAAAATATACTAGATATAGACGAAAGATTAATAAATGTAAAATGGAATGA
>JAZTXT010000098.1:0-7437 GCA_045636525.1 Bacilli bacterium
TAGCAAAGCATTTTTTACCTAAATCTTTGAAAGAAGCACCACAGTGATATAATGTTTCAGCATCTGTTATGATAAATCTATCATGAAAACTGTTATTTATCTTTATAGTCAGGTTGTTATACTGACTTTGATATTTATTAATTAAATTTTTATTTATATTTTTAGTATAAACTATTATTTGTTTATTTGTTTTACACAGTACATCTAGTAGTTCTTTTGAAATGAAATTATCTATTATAATGATACTATTTTTAGAAGTATTAAATATATCTAATAATAATGAATGTGCATCATATATTTGTCCTTCGAAAAATAGTTCATTACTAAATGTATCAAATTTAGAAAATGTAGTCTCTAATAATTTTATTCTTTCTTCATGATCTATCAACATATTACTATGATTACTGAGTGTTAGTAAATTATTAGATATATATTTTTTCATTTTAACAAATGCATTAATTATTGATACATTTACTCTTGCTGCAATTTCACTTTTAAGTAGTCCGGATAACATCATAACACCATGCTCAGTAAATACATAAGGTAAATATTTCATATTATATCCTCTACCTTTTGTTTCTTTGTTCAAGGTCGCAATTTGCGACCTTGAACATAACTCTTCTATTTCTACCTTACTTAATTTAAAACAAAAGTCTTCAGGAAATCTATTTATATTTCTTTTTACAACCTCATTAATTCTTTTAGTTTCTACTTGATACAATTTGGCCACATCAGACGCAAGCATAACTTGTTTAACTCTTACTTCAAATATCATATCTTCTATTTTAATATTTTCTTTTACCATTAATTCATTCATTATCCAAAACCTCCTTAAAAAAATTATTTTTTCAATTTTTCATTATGTGGCAAAATTTTATCATAATAGTCTTTCTTAGTCAATATAAAATTATAAAAAATATATGCTATATGATAAATGAGTAAATGTATAATTTTTTATACTAATATTAATATAATTAGAAGTGTATGGAGAGGCAGTGTAACTGACTCGGGTTAGGCGAATACTTGGAGCCGCATTAATAAAAAATAAAATAATAAAAAGTTATTGACTTATTTATGAATATATATTATATTTAATGTGACGTTTTTGCAAAGAATTATATTTTGAGTTGTGACAATATAAGGGTACTACATCGTAGATGTAGTTTTTTGCGTATGAGAAAGGAGTGAAATAATGAATCTTATACACGTCAAGAATTTGTCTAAGACATTTAAGGTAGCATACCGCGATAGTGGTCTTAAGGCAAGTATTAAATCTTTTTTCAAAAGAAATTATAAGTATGTTAAAGCTGTAGAAGATATTTCTTTTGATATTAAGAAAGGAGAGATTGTTGGATATATTGGTCCTAATGGTGCTGGTAAATCTACGACGATTAAAATGCTCTCTGGTATTCTTACTCCGGATGAAGGAGAAATATTAATTGATGGAATGGTTCCTAGTAAAAATAGAACTTCTTATGTTAAAGAAATTGGAGTTGTATTTGGACAAAGAAGTCAATTATGGTGGGATATTCCTGTAGGTGATACTTTTGATCTATTAAAGGAAATTTACCAGATACCTGATGATGAATACAATAAGAATAAAATAGAACTAATGAAATTATTAGAACTTGATGATATTATTAAAATTCCTGTTAGAAATTTAAGTTTAGGTCAAAGAATGAGGTGTGAGATAGCTGCAAGTCTTCTTCATAGTCCTAAGATACTATTTCTAGATGAACCTACTATTGGACTAGACGCTAATAGTAAAGTAGTAGTTAGAAACTTTATTAAGAAAATTAATAAAACTAGAGGAGTTACTGTTATTCTTACTACTCATGATATGGCTGATATTGAATTTCTTGCTAGTAGAATTATTATGATTGGTAAAGGTAAGATTTTATATGATGGTACTATTAATAAGATTAAGACAATATATGACAAAGAAAAGATTATTAAGGTAGTATCTAATGACAATCTAGATATAGATATTAAGGGGATTACCGATATTAAACACAAAGACAATAAGTATGTATTTAAGATAGATACTGAAATTCTTCCACTTTCTAAGTTTATTAAAGAAGTTAGTAAATTTGATATTATTGACTTGGATGTTGAAAATCAAAACATTGATGATGTTATCTTAAAATTATATGAGGAATTATTATGAAGAAATTAAAACCATATTTTTCTTATATGAAACTTAGAATGATATGTGAACTTCAATATAGAAGTGCTGCTATTGCAGGTATGGGTACTCAGTTCTTCTTTGGGTTTATTTATATAATGCTTTATTTAGCTTTCTATAACGGAGCTGGTTCTGTAGAAGTATCTAAGATTCCTATTATATCATTATTAGCAGGGCCTGCGACTACAATTAGTCTTGAATCTATGGTTACTTACTTATGGTTATTTCAAGCATTTTACTACATGGTAATTATAAGACAGATGGATAATGAACTATTAGATATGATTAAGAATGGTAATATTGCATATGAGATGTGTAAACCTATGAATATTTATTTTACATGGCTTATGAAAATATTATCTAAAAAGGCTATTGGTACTCTACTTAGATTTTGGCCCATTCTTTTAATAGCATTCTTTTTACCAGAACCATTTAAATTAGCACTGCCTAATAGTCCTATTCATTTTATATTATTTATTGTATCACTAGTTTTTGCTCTTATTATTGCATGCATACTTATTCTATTTATTCATATTATTACCTTCTATACTCTAAAGGATAAAGGTGCTACTAGTCTTGTTGTTACTATTGGCGAAATATTTACTGGTGGTATTGTTCCAATTGTATTTATGCCAAAAGCCCTTCAGGTGATTGCTTACCTACTTCCATTTAGATATGTAGGAGATCTTCCTTTTAGAATATATAATGGTACTCTTGATATATCAACATCACTTATTAATATTGGTATGCAAATTATCTGGATAGTCCTTCTTGGAGTTATTAGTTATAAACTTATGAATAAAGCTCTTAAAAGAGTTGTGGTACAAGGAGGTTAATATGAAATTATATCGTAAATTTTTGGCACTACATTTAAAGAACGAATTAGAATATAAAGCTTCATTTATTATTAATTTTATTACTCAAAGTATTGTATTCTTTGCTACTTACTTCGTAATTTTATCTTTATTTAGTAAATTTGGCATCCTAAAAGATTATACTATTTATCAAATACTTTTAGTTTACGCTTGTATTCAGTTTGGTTTTTCTATCAATAAGATATTTAATAGAGGTTTTGATAATTTTGAAGTACTTATTAAAAATGGAGAACTTGATAGAATGCTTACTAGACCTAGAAATATATATGTTCAGATACTTGGTAGTGATATTGATTATTCTAGAAGTACCAGAACTATTCAAAGTATTATTATTTTGTTTATAGCAATAGCTAATCTAGATATTGTTTGGTCATTTGATAAAATCCTTACTTTGATATTTATGCTCATATCATCATGTGTTATATTCTTTAATATATTCCTTCTAGGGGCTGCTTTTTGTTTTGTAACTATACAAGGTATTGAAGTTAAGAATGTATTTACTGATGGTGGTAGGGAAATGGCACAGTATCCTATGGATATTTATAAAAAAGAATTTAGATTATTCTTTACCTACATTATTCCTTTTGGACTTGTGAACTACTACCCTCTACACTATATTATTGGTAAGAGTGATAATCCTTTATTTATATTTCTTCCATTACTAGTATTTGTATATACTCCTATATGCGTTCTTATCTTTAACAAAGCTATGAAGAAATATACTAGTACAGGGTCTTAATATGAAAGAAATTTTAGTTAGTAATGATGGTTATGAACAATTTTTTCTAGAACTTGAAAAATTAAGGGATAGTATTACATCAAATGCATTAATTAGCACAGAGGCTTGTAATGATGCAGTTGGTGATGGATGGCATGATAATTTTGCTTATGATGAAGCTATGAGACAAGAGAGATTTATCGTAAGTAAAATTAATGATATGATTAATGACATACCATTTTTAAAAATTATTGATGATATATATGATAATGATAAAGTTAATATTAATGATACTGTGGAAGTATTGATTAAATATGCAGATGATGATGAAGAAAAAGAAATATTAAAATTAACCGGTAAGTATTCTAGATGTAATGATAATGATTCTATTAGAGAAATTTCTCTTAATAGCCCTATTGGTAAAGCTATATATAAACAAGATATTGGTACCAGTGCATCTTATAATGTAGGAAATAACAAAATAGAAGTTTGTATTTTAAGAAGAATTAATAATTAAGTGTTATATATAAAAAGACAAGATATGTATTTGAATTACATATCTTGTCTTTGTTTATCCACAATGAATTTATCTAGGATAGTATCTAATTTGTATGTATCAACAGGCTTTGTTAATACTTCATCAAATCCTTCTTCAATATATTTAGTTTCATAATCTTTGGTATTTGGTGTTACCATTATTATTCTAGGTACATCATATTCAATATGATCCATTACTTTTAATAATCCATTTGTTTTATCTATTAGTAAGTAATTTTTTACTTTATCAAGTTCCGTAATGATGTCATCTACTATTACTAAGTCGAATACTTTTTCTGTTATTTCTTTCTTAGTAATATTATAATCAGTAGCAATAGAGGTTTCTATATTATAATTAGATAACATATGCATAAGAGAGTCTGCTCTATCTTTGTCATCATCTATTATTAGTACTTTTTTACCTTTTAAGTCTATATATTTAATCTTTTTATTTGTAGTACTTTTTACATCTTCTTTTATATAGTATCCTTCTATATATTTTTGATCTATTGATAGTTCTATTTTTACTTTGTTGTCTTCTAGTACAATAGTGAATTTACCCTCAAGTAATTTTATTATTCTTTCTATTATTTGAAAGTCAAGTATTTGATCTTTTATATCTTTGGTAGATTCAGTTATTAATTCTTTTGTATCTTTTGCAATAGAGACTTAAAACCTACATAGACTACCTACGATTAGGTATGATGTATTTAGTTCTATATTCTTTTGTTTTGATATATTAAGTACTCCATTATATAGATGTAATAGTGATTGTTTTATTTTTGTTGGATCACCATAAAGTACTGCGGGTACATCACTATTTTTATTTATTGTAACTTTGATGTTTTTGTTTTTGACATTTAATAAATCTTCTACTTCATCAACCAATTGTAATGGCTCGTAGTTATTATTTTCTAAAACAAAGCCTTCACTTTGCGTTTTTGATAGTTCCATTAGACTATCTACATTAGCAATATACTCAAGAGCAAATTTTTGCATACTTGTTATTTCTTTTTTTACTTCGTCTATGTTGTCATAGTTTATTTTTTTATGACCAAAAGTACTTATTTTATTTATATGTTCACTTAATTTATCTGATATTGTATTTATTACTTTATTTGATATATTCTTAGAGTTTTCTACTTGTTTTCTTTGACTATCTATTTCTTTTTGCATTGTTAAGTCAGGATTTTCTATTGTGAAATACATGATATAACACATTAATGCTAGTACTAAGTCATAGATTATCATACCTGGGAATATTAATGTGAATATGAATAAGAATCCCATTATTGCTAGTACTAGGAATATTGGAAGATATCTTCTGTCCATCTTCTTTACTTTTGTTAGAGCTACAATAAGAGAAGCTGTTAGGAAGATGGCTACTACTCCATAACCCAATAATATTGTTGGTCCTGTTACGTTTGTTACATTTACTGCATCTACTAGTGTTATGTTAGTAAATAATGTTATCACCATGAATATTACATTTATTATAGCAATGGTATTAAGTAGTCTTGTTGGATTTTCTCTTGTTTTCTTATATGTTATCATAAGTGTATAGGCAAATAGACAAGAGAATATTATTACGAATAGGCTTGATAGTATTTTGTTTAAGAAATTAAACATTGGGTAATACGAACTTACGATTACATCAAATGAGTTTACCGAACATATTAGATGTATCACTGTATCTATTAATGCTTCCGCTAGTGAAGCTATTAGTATTACTTTATATAATTTATTTTCTGGTAAATCTACTCTTTTCTTTGTAAAATATATTATGTTTATTATCAGTATAAATATAAATGATACTAATGGTAATTCAAATTCTAATGACATGTTTATCACTCTACTTTCATTATGATTATAGCATAGAAAAATATAAAAAAAAAGAGGATTTATTTATTTTTTTATTCCTCTTGATTTTACATATCTTTTAAAATTATATTTGTCTATATTCTGTATTTCTGTCTGAAGCGGCGCTATTACACTTGCATTTTCTTTTGTTACTTCTACATTTTCTAGACTTCTTAATATATCTTCATATGGTGTTATTTTTTTATCTTTATATACTACTAGTTCATCTATTATTTTATCTACACCAGTCCATTTATTTTTTAAGTATTCTTGTCTTCTTGTTTCTAAATGTTCTTGATGGTGGTCTCCGTTTAACTCAGATCTTTTTACCCCAACAGAATGCTCTTTTATCTGTTCAAACATCATTGAAGCCATAGCATCTCTTAAGATGTCAAGAGCTTCTTCTTTATCATATTTTGATAAATCTAGAGGAGAACCTACCCTAATATAGATGGTATTTGTTTCTGGCTGCAAGTAATTTGATATTGGCACTACTTTTTTACCTGTACTTTTTGCTAGATAGTATGGACCACCGAATAACTTTTGAATAAGTAAATTTTCGGTATTATTAAGAGATCCTTCTGGCCATATTAGTACACTATTACCCGCTTTTAATACTCTTTCCATTTTTGGTATTGCAGACTTTCTACTTTCTTTATTCCATCTATCTACATATATGAATCCATTTAACCACGCTCCATACATTAGTGGATTATGTTCTATTTGGTCTGTTGTTCCCATAAGAGCGTAGGCATTTCTATCTAGAATAGCTAGATTTGATATTATATCTTCACAGTGATAGTGAGTTGAAGCAAATATGTATGCCTCATTTTTTTCTAAATTAGGATAAGACTCTAATATTATTTTTCCTTTTGTTGATTTCTCTAATATAAATCTTAATGGTTTATTTATGTATTTTCTTATTTTTAAACCAGTATTTGTTGTAAATGTTTCTACATTTGCTTCTTTTAATTTTACTAATCCTATATTAACCATAATTCCTCCCTAAAACTATGATTAGTTTATCATAAAATACTATAAAATTCAAGAATATACTACAAAATACCAATTTTGTGATAGCTGATTAATCTTGATATTTAATTTAATCTTATAGAAACATAAGAACAAAAGTCAAATAAATTTGACGCCATCACCTCACGGTGATGAATTTCTGCTTCTTAGACACTGTATCCTGGCTTCTCCACAGACTTAAATTCCGATAGTCGCTACCGTACTTGTTTTTTATTAAAGAAATTTTGTTC
>JAZTXT010000099.1:0-11066 GCA_045636525.1 Bacilli bacterium
CTGTTTTATCATATCTTTCAATGTCATATATTGTGCCTGTATCTTTGTTTTCATATATTACTGTAAGACCTATTATATCTTCATCTAGATATTTATTTTCTTCTAATTTTATATCATTATTATCTACATATACATTTTTTCCTTTGTATTTAAGTACATCATTTATGTTTGTATATCCTTTTAGTGTGATCATATCAAAGTTTTTGTGTTTTCGATAACTATTAATTGTTTCTTGATTTTCTTTATTAATATAGATTATCATATCTTTTATGAATACTTTATCTTTATATGGAAATTTCGAAAGTAGTCTTAATTCTCCTTTTATGCCGTGAGTATTTACTATTTTACCTATTTTTATCAGTGTCATTATTTATTTCCTAATTCGTATAGTAATATTGATGCTGCTACTGCGGCATTTAAACTTTCTACTCTATTATTCATAGTTATATATAAATACTCATCACATAAGTTACTTACTTTTTCACTCATACCATTTCCTTCATTCCCAATTATTAATGCATAGTTATCTTTTGTTTCTATTGTTCTTACGTCTTTTCCATTATCTACTTTTGTTCCGTATATTTTATAATTGTTTTCTTTTAAGTTGTGTATTATTTCTTCTAGTTCTGTTACTATAACATTGATATGAAATAACATTCCTTGTGTTGATCTTATTACTTTTTGATTATAAAGATCTACTGTTTTAGGGCTTAGAATTATTGTATCAATGCCAAATGCTACTGAAGAACGGATTATTGTCCCTAAATTACCAGGATCTTGAATGTCATCTAATATAAGTACATTTCCTTTTATCTCTTCTTCTTTATTTTTCTTACATATTCCTATTACACTAGGGTAACTATCCATACTTGATAATTTTTTCATTACTTCTTTACTTACATATGTGATCTTTATATTATCTTGATGAAATTCTTTCCCTTCAAGAATTATAAGCTCTTGAACTAAATTTTTTTTGATAGCTTCTGATACTAAATGTTCTCCTTCAATTAAAAAGGTTCCATTTAAGTCTCTATATTTTTTTTCTTTTAATTTGTTTATTTCTTTTATATGTTCGTTATTTAGTGAAGTTATAATCATGATTTGCCTCCTACTTAATTATAATATAATTTTAATTTTGTGTAAAGAAAAGATATCTTTTTAGGATATCTATTTTGATATTTAGTTATTGTTTTTTAAATATTTTCTTACTTCTTTGTAGTTTGGGTAGTACTTAGATACCAATTTCCAAAAGTCTTTAGAATGATTAGGATGAATGAAATGTGATAATTCATGAACTATTACGTAATCTAGTGCTTCTTTTGGATATTTTGATAATTCTAAGTTTAATGTTACGTTTTTGTTTTTAATATTGCACACTCCCCATCTACTGGTCATCCTTCTGATTTTTAAGTTAGGAGTTGGTATATTTTCTTCAAACAAATTATACCAGTAATTTATTCTTTCTTCGTAGAAAGAATAAATATATTCAGATAAATATTTATTTAATGTTTTTGCATCTTTGCTATATATCTTTGATTCTTCTATTTCTGTTATTGGAAATCCAAATATGATGTCGTAAGTTTTTCCAAATAATTTGAACGATGTATCTTCTTTTTTACTTTCATTTTTTGCTAGTGCTTTATTTATAAAATCTCTATTGTTGTTAATTAATTCTTCTATTTTTTTGGTACTTGTAAGATAATTGGTGGTTACTATTATGTTATCATTTTTTACTCTGATATAAGTGTTTTTATTGTTTTTTCTTATTATATCTACTGGATATTCTTTTTCGTTATATGTATAGTTATTCATTTGAGGTACTCCTATTAAAAAAGACTATTTTAAGTCCTATTTTATTTATAATAATCTATTTGATTAAATTTAAAAAATTTTGCTATTAGATTTGATGGAAATTTCTCTATTAAATTGTTATAATCTAGTACAACATCATTATAAAATGTTCTAGCATAATTTATTTTGTCATCACTTTCTTCTAATTTTTTTTGTAGTGATAGAAAGTTTTTGTTTCTTTTTAAATCTGAATATGTATTCGCAAGGGTAAACACTTTATTTAATGTTCTTTCCATACTATTTGCTGAAGTTATTTTATCATTTATTTTTTTTGATTTTTCTATTTTATTAATTACAGTAATTAATTCGTTTATTGTCTTTTCTTCATGTTTAACAAATTTATTAACTATTTCTATTAAACTTGGTATTAAATCTAATTTTTTCTTTATTTCAAGATCAATCTGTGTAAACTTATCCTCTACTCTATTTTTTGCATCTATTAGTCTATTATATAATCCGATTATATAGAATGTTAAAACTAATAGTGCTGATATAATTATTATAATTATTATTGCTCCGATATCCATTTTATTACTTCCCTTCTTATTACATATTCATTTTATCAAATTTACAGAAAAAAATCTATACTATTTTTGTTTTATTATAATTATTTTTCTCTATCTATTATAGTGCTAGCAGCCACCATTCCTTCACTTGATGCATTAATTAATTGATAGTAATCTTTCTTTGTTACATCTCCTATTGCAAAAACGTTTTTTATATTTGTTTCGGAATTAGCATTGGTAATTATATAGTTATCTTCTTTTTCGACATCAAATAATTCACTATTTGGTGTACTTCCAATTGCTAAGAATACTCCTTCAGTTTTTAATTTCTTTTTTCCATCTAATGTTACTGATTCTAATTTATCTTTTTTAATGTTATAACTGGTGATAATGCTATTATATATTACTTTAATATTTGGGGTATTTAATACTTTTTCTATTAGATAGTTTTCTCCGGTAAATGATTCTCTTCTGACGATCATAGTTACTTTTTTGCATAGTGTAGATAGATATAGACTTTCTGTTAGGGCAGATGAAGCTCCTCCTACTACGATGACATTTTTTTCTTTATAGAATGCACCGTCACATAAAGCACAAGTGCTTATTCCTTTTCCTAGTAGTTTATCTTCGCTTTCCAAATTTAATAGTCTATGTTTTCTACCGGTTGCTATTATTAAATAGTCATATTCTATTTCACTATTTATTATTTTATTTTCTAAATCTATTTCTTTTATATTTTTAAACATATAATTTATACCAAGTTTTGTTACTTGTGTGTAAATGTTCATTGCTAAATCTGGTCCTGATATTCTTTCGTAACCTGGATAATTTTCTATATCAGGTATTAGATTTAATGTACCACCTGGTACATTATTTTCTATTATTAGGGGTTCAATACCTCCTCTTTTTAGGTATATAGCTGCAGTCATTCCTGCTATTCCTGAGCCTATTATTACTACTTTGTATTTTTGCATTTTTTGTCCCTCCTTACTATATATATAATGCCAATTATTCCTATTCCTATTAATAATATTGATACTAACTGGCTTATTCTAAATATTCCTAAATATAAACTATCTGTTCTTAGTCCTTCAATAAAGAATCTACCTGTACCATACCATATAAAATAAGTAAATAATAGTATTCCTCTGTTTTTGTATTTGTTTTTCTTTCTGATTATAAGAAGTATTATAAATCCCAACAGGTTCCATAGTGATTCGTATAAGAATGTTGGTATGTAATATGAACCGTTAATATTCATTCCTTCAATTATAAAATTAGGTAGATACATACTTTTTAGATTTTTGTATGTAGTTATAGCACCATGAGCTTCCTTGTTTATAAAATTTCCCCATCTACCTATAGCCTGTCCTAGTATTAAATATGGTGCCAATGTATCCAATGTGATTAATGAACTTTTATTTTTCTTTTTACAGTAATATATTATGAATATAATTGCCGCTATTACTGAACCGTATATAGCTAGGCCACCTTCCCATATTTTAAATATATCTAATAAATTATCTTTGAATAATGAAAAGTTAAATATTACGTAATATAATCTGGCTCCGATTATGGCTATTGGTATTAGATAAAATATTAAATCGTATAGGAATTCTTTTGTTAAACCATTTTTTTTAGCTTGTCTTAGTGAGTAATACATACCTATAATTATTGATACAACAATTAAAACTGAATACCAATATATATTGATAGGACCTATACTTATAAATATTCTATTCATTTTTATCTCCTTTACTACATATAATAATATCATAATTTATGGTAAAAGAAAAGAATATTTAAGTATAATATTCTTTATTAATTTTGACAAAATATTTATTTTGCAATATAGATATCTCTAATTGTACTTATTGGTATGTATTCGTTATCCATGGTGATTAGATTTGTTTTGGTTTTGCCAACGATTCTTTTATTTGTTGTTGCGGTATCGGTTACTATTACTACGTCTATTTTATAAATGTAGTTAGGAGAATTAAAAATATTTGCTATTTTTTGTTCTACTGTGTAATTATTTTTTTTATTTGATATTGGGTTACTTCTATCTGCTCTTTTCTCAATTTTTATAGGTGTTTCTATTAAATTATTATACATGGTTGAAAATATCTTTTCATTGTTTTCTATTTCTTTTTCTATTTTGTTTCTATACATTTTTGGTAATTCTTTCATGTTTCACCTCTATTAAAATATATGAAACTAGTTTGAGATATATTTATTATTTTTATATTTTGTGGTATTATAATTGTAGAAATGGGTTGATAAAATGATTAGAGAATCTAAGTTTAAAGTAGAAAAGAATATTCTAATACCAATTATTTTGTTTGCTATTATCAGTGTAATTGCCATATATTCTACTAGAAATTTGATATCTAGTGATTTACACAATCTATATTTGAAACAGATATTATGGTATGTATTAGGATTTGGAATTGCATATTTAATGATGACTGTAGGTAATAAATTTCTTTATAACAATGCTTATATTTTTTATATAATTGGAGTTATTCTTTTAGTGCTTGTCCTCTTTTTTGGCAATGAAATTAATAATGCGAAGTGTTGGTTTGTTATTCCTTATTTAGGTAGCTTTCAACCTTCGGAATTTATGAAAATATTCTTAATTATTACTTTGTCTAGAATGATCAATGATTTTAATGAGGATAAAAAACCTAATGATATTCAAGAAGAGTTTAAATTTTTACTTAAAGTTTTAATTATAGTTGGTATTCCTTCAATACTTACTTTTATAGAACCTGATACTGGAGCAGTTATTATTTATTTTGTTATTACTATTGTGATGCTTTTTGTGGGTGGTTTTAGAGCTAGATGGTTTGTTATTACTATTCTTACCATACTGGTCATTGGTAGTGTATTTCTGGGCATTTATTTCTTTAATCAGGATTTATTTATTGATATATTTGGTACTAGTTTTTTCTATAGAATGGATAGAATTCTTAATTGGTCAAATTCTTCGGGACTACAACTTACTAATGGACTTACTGCTATTGGATCTGCTGGTGTGTTTGGTCATGGTTTTGATAGTACTCCTCTTTATTTTCCTGAAATGCAGACGGACTTTATATTTGCAGTGTACACTTCAAATTTTGGTTTTATTGGTTCTTTGGTACTAATTGGGATTATTATTTATTTTGATATATGTATTATTGGGCTTGCTAATAGATCTTATCATACTTGTGATAAACTTTCTATCGCTGGTATAGTATCCATACTTTTATTTCAACAAATTTGGAATATTTGCATGACTATTGGATTGCTTCCTATAATGGGTATTACGCTTCCATTTGTATCGTATGGTGGATCTTCTTTGTTATCATATATGATACTAATTGGAATGTTATTTAATGTTTCTAATGAGTGTCTTAGATTTAAAAATTAATATCAAGCAAATTTCTTGATGTTTTTTTATTTTAATACTTCTAAAAATGTTTGAAGCATGCTAATGTTATTTAATGTTTTGTTTAATCTATCGGTAGTTGTTATTTTATATTTTTCTTTCATGTCTTTTATAAATTCATTATATACTAGCGGGTTTCTATTGAGTAATTTGTACCAATATGGATATGCTCTAATAAATGTTTTGAGTCTTGGATCAGAATTTATTTTTAATTGTATTTCTATTGTCATTAGTCATCAAACCTTCTATAAATTGGTCTTGGCGTGTATGTTGTGGTATTATTTGGTGTTTCTTTTGTAAACATGTCTCCAAATAATGTTATTGCTTTTTGGATTGATGTTATTCCATCTTGTATTTTATTTGTATCTAAATTTTTGGCCATTTCTAATATATTAGATAATGTATTACTAGCAGTAGTATTGTATTTTGTTTTTTTAACTTCCTTATTTTTTTCTTCTATTATATAATCTTTCCAAATTGTTTCTTCTTCTCCATATAAATCGTATAAATCATAAAATTTTTGCCAAGACATGCTACCAGATCTTACATATGTTATTAGATTAGGATTTTTTTTAACAAATGATTTAAAATTATCGATATTTGTCATTGGTATCACCTAATTAAGTATATGCAAAAATATTAAAAGTGATATCTTTTTTCTGATATCACTTTGTTATTGATAATTAGTTGTCTATTTTATCTATAAATTCTTCTTCTTGCCATATTGGTATATTTAAGCTTCTAGCTTTATCGTATTTGCTTCCTGGATTGTCTCCAACGATTACACAAGAAGTTTTTGAGCTAACAGACGATGATACTCTTCCTCCTAAATTTTCGATTATTTCTGTGGCTTTATCTCTTGTTATATTAACTAGTGTACCAGTAAGTACAAATGTTTTTCCTTTGAATTCATCTTTTTCTTCGAGGTTTGAATTATTTATATATTTTGTGTTAACTTTTAATTCTTTTAATTTATTTATTATTATTATATTTTCTTCATTGTTAAAATAATCTTTTATGCTTTTTGCTATAATGCTTCCTATATCGTTGATGTTAGTTAGTTCTTCTTCGGTAGTATTCATTAAGTTATCTAATGTTTTATAATGTCTTGCTAAAATTTTAGCAGTTTTAGCTCCTACATTTCTAATCCCTAGACCAAATAATAGTTTTTCTAAAGAATTATCTTTACTTTTATCTATTGCTGTTTTAAGATTATCTATTTTTTTTATTCCATATCCGTTTAAATTAATTAATTCATCTTTGTAATTATTTATATTATATAGATCTATGATTGAGGTAATAAATCCTTCATTATATAATTCTTCAATTATTGATTCTCCTAATCCGTCAATATTCATGGCTTCCCTACTTGCAAAATGAATTATATTTTCTATTTTTCTAGCAGGACATAAGTTGTTTGGACAATAGTAATCTGCCTCACCATCTTTTCTTATTATTTCACTGTTGCATATTGGACACGTATCTGTCATTATAAAATTTTTTTCTTCGCCAGTCCTTCTTTCCTTTAGTGGTCTTACTACTTCTGGTATAACGTCTCCTGCTTTTCTAATTATAATGTGATCTCCCACTCTTATATCCTTACATACTACATTATCTTCATTATGAAGTGTTGCTTTGCTGATTGTGGTTCCTGCTACTCTAACTGGTTCTAAAATAGCATTGGGGGTTATTTTTCCTGTCCTTCCAACTGTAAAAATTATATCGATTAATCTTGTTATTACTTCTTCTGCTGGAAATTTATATGCTGTAGCCCATTTGGGTACTTTAGCTGTAAATCCTAATTTGTTTTGCATTTTTATATCATTTACTTTGATTACAATACCATCTATATCATATGGCAGGATATTTCGTTTTTCTGTCCATTCTTTAATATAATCTAATACTTCGTTAATGTTATGAGCTAATTTATTGGTTTCATAGTTTGTTGTAAAACCAAGATCTTTCATAAATTTTAATGATTCATAATGGGTATTAATTCCGTAGTCTAATGGATTTGGAAGATGATAAATTAAACAATCTAAATCTCTTTCTTTAGTTATATTTGGGTCTAGGTTTCTAACAGAACCGGCTGCTGCATTTCTACAGTTTTGAAATATTGGTTCTCCTTTTTTCTCTCTATCTTCATTTATTTTCTTTAATGAAGCTTTACTTAGATATACTTCTCCTCTTACTTCTATGTCTATTTCTTTATTTAGTACTAGTGGTATTGATTTTATAGTTTGAATATTTTTGGTAATATCTTCCCCTATTATACCATCTCCACGGGTAGCGCCACGTACTAGTACACCATTTTCATATGTAAGAGAAATAGCTAAACCATCTATTTTTAATTCACAAACATATTCTGGACTGTCTTCATTTTTTATTCTTTCATCGAATGCCCTTACTTCATCATGATTAAAAACATTACCTAAACTAAGCATCGGTAAGTTATGTGTTACTTTTTTGAATTTATCTTGTACTTTTGCTCCTACGTTAATAGTTGGGCTATCTTCTTTTTTATATTCTGGGTATCTATCCTCAAGAGATATTAATTCTCCAATGTAACGATCATATTCTTGGTCTGTTAGACTTGGATTGTCTTCAAGATAATATTCCTCGTTTGCTTTTTTTATAATTTTAATTAATTCATCTATTCTTTTTTTTATATTATTATTCATATTATCACCATCTAAATTTTATCAAATTTATAGCGAAAAGTCTATATCTTGTTATATTTTTATTTTTAAAAGGATTGTTTTTTCTATTTCTAACTAAAAGAATGATAATTGTCCATCTATTTCCTTTTTTAATTTTCTTTTTTTTGTTTTTACATATATTTGTTGTTCTGGTTCTTTTATTTTTACTAATTCTTTTTTCAACTCTTCTAATGTTTTTTTTCTTTCTAATTTTATAATATCAGATAGTTCGTTTTTACTATTTATATAGTTATATACAAACATGGCTAGATTGTGAAGTGATTTGTATTTTAGAGTTACTACTTTTGTTTTATAATTTTCTAAAAATATTTCATCTTTATAAAATTCACTTAATGAATTATATATATTAATGCCACTATCATGATATCCATTTAATAGTGCATTTATTTCTCTTAGCCTTTCTTGCTTATGGCTACTTCGATAGTGGTTTAATAATTTATTTAAAAAATTTTTATCATTTTGTAATGATAATAGTTTTGCTTCTAAGTATTTTATATCTAAATATTTAGATGCTTCTTTATATACTAAACCGTAGTGTACTATTTTTAATTTTTGATTTAGTTTCATTCTTATTTCAATCTTTTTCATTAATTCATTTTTACTAATTATTCCTTTTTCATATAATCTTGTTTTTAAAGCTACTTCATTATCAAATTTTGATGTAAAAATGTCTATCTCATCTAAACTATAGGATGAATTTTTAAATTTTGAATATCTTGTAAATTCTTCTAGTGATGTTATATCTAACATTTTATAATTGTTTTTTTCTTTTATTGTTAAATAATATGCCATATTTTCTCCTTTAATATTATGTATTCTGGATTCGTTTTTGTATAATTATTGCTTTATTTATAACTATATTTTTTTGTTTCAATAAAATTGCCATTTTCATCGTAATAACTGCAGTGTTCTTTTGCTATTTTTAGATATTCTTCATACTCTTCTTTTGCTCTTGGATCATGTGATGTTATACAACTTGTAATTTTATATTTTTTTTCTATTATTATTAGCCAATCTTCATTGTAAATTACTTTTTCTATATTGTCGAGATTAGGTAATTTTCTGTATTTTTCAAAATATATTGATGATATTATTTTTCTTTCTTGTTCATTTATGTATTCTTTTTCTAATTCTAATGCTTCATCCCTTGGATCATTGTAGCTAGTTGTAGGTTCAAAACTTCTTAATTTGCCATAATCTAGATCTGATATAGAAGATATTATGTAGTTATCCCAATCAAAACCTCCCAGATTTGTATATATAGTTCTGTCCAAAGGATTTATGCATTTATCATCTATTTCTCCATAGATTACTCTTTTATATTTACCTATATTTGAAATTTCGTTTTTATAACTACCTATTAACAAAGCATGGATACTATTTTCTGATGTCTCGCTTTTACTAGAGATTTCTATTATCTTATTTCCTGCTATTTCTAGTATTTCAAACATTTTTTTAATAAATGCTTCGTTGCTAGCCATTGTTGATTCTACTCCATTACACAGTACTAGATTGCCATTTCTGACCATCGGAGACATAGCAACTATATTTCCATTTTTATTTTTAACTGCTAACACTCTTCCGTTTTGATTCTCTGCACAATATCTGACAAAACTATCGGCATCTCCTCCTATTTTAAAACAACAATCACTACTTGATCCCATGATAAATAGATTTGGATCATTTGCTTTTATTGTTTCATAATAATATCCTTCATATTCTCCATTTACATATGGGATTGTTTTTTGATAATTATGTTTTATTTTTGCATATTCCTCTCTTATTTGTTCTACTAGTTTTATATTATTCAATCCTTGAAACTGTTTGTTATCATAATAACTGTTTATTATATTGCCTTCTAATTTATATTCATCAGGATTTAATATAACTTTATTTGTATTTAATGATTCTTCTAAAAAGGCTAATTTTGTTTTTAATGGTTGTGATTGATATCTCATTTCTAATATGTCCCAATAAGCATAAATAGTCTCTATTTTATCTGATAAATTTGTATTCCCTTCATAAATTAAATTTAACAAACTATTTGGTTCTTCTAGGTTATTTCCTATAAAGAGTTTAATGAAATTGTTATTGTATAATATTTGATTATTTCGGGTTTGAATATTTGAGAAATCTATATTTGAAAATGCGGTGAATAATCTGTTTACTTTGATATTATCTTGAGGCAGATGTCTAATTATATTATTTACATTATCTGTTCCTAATAAAATCGCCATATTTGTTATTATTGTTATTATATCCTGTTTTGTATAATTTTCTTTTATTTTATCTAATCCATTGATTTTAATAATATTCTGATATGTATCATGGATTTGTTTACCTTTAATGGTATAAAGAACGTCAAGCGGAAGTCTGTTAAGTTTTATTATTATTTCTCCAAATTTAGAAACAACTAGCAAATTTTTAATTTTGTGGTAGTCATTCATACAATTATATAGTTTTTCTGGTGATATATTTCCTATTAATAAATGACTAATGATTTCATTTATATAAGTATCATATTTTAATTCATAATTTCCTTCCGCTTTTATTAAA
>JAZTXT010000100.1:0-3721 GCA_045636525.1 Bacilli bacterium
ATTATTTTGTCATCTTCATAATATTTTAACATATTTATTCTATAATTTAAAGGTGTAAGATTACTTTTATGCCAATAGTTACCAGTAGGAATTATTACTACTTTATCTAAATAATTATGTTCTAATAGATAATCTACTATATGTTTATGTCCTAGATGTACTGGATCAAAACTTCCTACATATACTCCTATTTTCATATTATCACCAATCCTTTATATTAATTTTCTTTTTTATATGTTGGTATATTAAACTTATGTAAATTATTATTGTGTAATTTTTCTATTTTAGTACTTATTTCTTTTGGAAGTGGTCTTCCTTCCATATAGTCAGCTATTTCTTTGTAGGTTACGCCTAGCTTTTCTTCATCTGTTTGATTTGATATTCCATCATCAGGAGTTCTATATAATACTTCATGAGGTACATTTAAAACTTCTCCTACTGCTAGTACTTCTTCTACTGTTAAATCTGCTATTGGGGCTATATCATGTACTGAATCACCACCTTTTGTAAAGTATCCTACAAATAGTTCACATTTATTTGAAGTTCCTGCTACTAAGTATGTTTTACCTGTTAGTGCAGTCATTAATGCAGCCATATAATATACACTTGACATACGAAGTCTCGGTTTAATATTAATATCACTATTTTTTAACTGTTCATCCGTATAATCATCTAGTTTATATATTTGCTTTTTAAATGTATCGTATACTTCTGTTAAATCAATATTTAATAATTTAAATCCATAATAGTCACTAATTAATTTTGCTCCATCTTTATCTTTTTGTTTTGAATGACAAGGTAATGTTAATCCTAGAATATTTTCGCTGCCTAGTGCTTCTACTAGAAGGGCTGCTACTACTGCTGAGTCTTTTCCTCCACTTATTCCTAGTACTGCTCCTTTCAAATTATTTTTTTGATAGTAGTCTCTAATAAATGCTACTATTTTCTTAGTTTCTTTTTTAGCATCAAACATAAATATCATCTCCTTATTTTATTTTTAATTTTAGTAATAGCTAATTTAGTATTTGCTCCTTTTATATAGCCTGATCTTTCTAATTCTAATATTTCATCATAAGTAAAGAGCATGTATCTTATTATTTCATCTTTATCTAATTTTTGTTCTTTTTCTTTTATACAATTTAAAGCTAGAAAAATATGATTTAAGGCACTTGAACAACCTTCGTCTTGATAGAAAGAATCTAATTCTATTATACTATCTGATGTGTAATCCGTTTCTTCCTCAAGTTCTCTTCTTGCAGATATTACTGCTTCTTCTCCTTCTTCTATGTATCCAGCTGGAAATCCTATTCCATAACCTTCTTTTGTAAAAACTCTAGGCTCTATTACAGTTAAAATTTCATTATTTTTGGTTACTGGTATAATTATCACAGCGCTCCCATCATTTCTACCTTTAATTAATCTTTCCCTAGTTATTATTCTACCATTATTTAAATAACAAGTATATACTTCACTTTGTAAAAACAAAGATTTTTGTTCATTTTTGATAAGGCTTAATAATTTTATTTCTTCTAAATAGGAATTTAATTCTTGTAATTTTTCTTTCACTATTATTTTCTCCTAATCATTGTTTTATGTTGTTCTTTACCTTTAAATGAATGTTGTTCGATTAATCTATCTTTAAGTTCTAATAATTTTTCTGATAAATCAACATAATATTCATGTGGATTTAATCTTCTTTTTATTTCAGGATAAATTGTTTTAAACTCATTTTCACAGTATTTTTTCTGCTTATGAATACTTGGCATATCATATACTTGTTTTCCATTTATAAATATAGGAACTCTTAGTTCTCTTACTACATAATTACTTATAGTACTTGTTTTCCATCTCTCATTAGGGTCTGTTAGTGTATATTCGTTATTATCAATTATTTCATCAGGAAGTGCTAGAAGATCTCCAAGTGCATAGCCTGTACTCTTATCATAAAATCTATATAATTTTTTATATCCAGGATTAATTGTTTTAACACTTTCTTCACTTACTTTTATTTTTGGAATTATAATACCATCTTTTTCTACTGCTACTAATTTATATACTCCTCCTAGTCGTTCTTTTGAAGCAGATATATTATCTCCTACTCCTAGACTTGTAAATGGTGCTTCTTGATCTATTAGACTCTTTATAGTTTCTTCGTTAAGTCCATTACTTAAACATATTCCAGCATTAGGATAACCTGCTTCATCAAGCATTTTTCTTGCCTCTTTTGATAGATAAGCTAAGTCACCACTATCTATTCTAATACCTTTGAATCCTATTCCGTTAGGTGTCAGGTATTCATTTGCAACTTTAATAGCATTTGGAACTCCACTTCTTAATGTATCATAGGTATCTACTAAGAAAGTACAGTTATCAGGATTACTTTTAGCAAATGCTAGGAATGCTTCATATTCATCCTCAAAGAATGTTACTAAACTATGAGCCATAGTACCCAAAGTTGGTATTCCATATTTTTTTCCTGCTTCTTCATTACTAGTTCCAGAGCACCCTCCTACATAAGCACATCTACTTACTTCGACTGAAGAATCAATACCTCTTGCTCTTCTTGGTCCAAATTCCATTACTGGTTTACCGCTAGCTGCCTCGCATATTCTTTTAGCGGAAGTAGTAACTAGACTACTGTGATTAAAACATGCTAGAAGAGCTGTTTCTATAAGCTGTGCTTCTATAACATTTGCTCTTACTGTAATTACTGGTTCATTTGGAAAAATTACTGTTCCATTTTCTACTGAACTAATGTCTCCAGTAAAATGTAGATTACTTAAATATTCTAGAAATTCTTCGCTATAACATTTTTTACTTCTTAAATATTCGATGTCTTCTTTTTTAAATTTAAAATTGTTTATATAATCTATAATATCATCTAATCCTCCAAAGATTGTATATCCTCCTTTGAATGGATTTTTTCTAAAGAATATATCAAAGTATACTTTTGTATCTTTTAAACCTTTATCAAAATATGTTTGTGACATTTTAAATTCATAATTGTCTATTACCATTCTATTATTTTCCATTTTTACCATCTACCTTTCATACTTTCTTGGTACTTTAACACCATTTAATCTTAATATTTTTTTTGCAATACTATTATATTCATCTCTACTATGGCCTGGTGCATCAAATGTTTCTATGGCATTTTCTGGTACTATTACATCGCAGCTAATATTATTTTGATTTAAGTACATCTTAGTTGGTACTACTGTATTTAATACACATATATCCGAACATACACCAGCAAAAACAATTTCTTTTAATGTTTTCATATTATCTTTTAAATATCTTTGTAACTCCTCAGTAGCGAAACCACTTGTTGAATTTTTTCTTATACATAACATATCTTTTTCATATTGTTTTAATGGTTCTATTAAATCTGCCTCATTTGTTCCTAATATACAATGTTCTGGAAAAGATATAAACTCTACTGAATCTTTTGTGTGACCTTCCATTATTGAAATTACATCCTCACCTTGTGATAAAAATAAATCTACTAAATTTTTTATTTCTTCATCTATGTATGGTATATCTTTAATAGCCATATTTCCTTCTTCTCTAAATCCTTTGACCATATCGATTATAATTAAAGTTCTTTTCATTCTTTCTAATTCTTGTTTCATATTTTTTCCTCCTTTTTGTTATTAACTTTTTGTTAATAACATTTTTCAAAAATTAATCAGAGATCATCTTCTGTTATTAACATTATATT
>JAZTXT010000101.1:0-11549 GCA_045636525.1 Bacilli bacterium
CATCGTCAAGATGGACACATATAACATTTCCCGGTTTCTTATTTTCCTTCTTTTTCGTAAAAGAAGGAAAACTACCGGTAGGTATAAAACTATAAGATTTTAACTTTAACATTTTTTTAAGTTTTGACCTTGACATTTACAATTTTATATTTTAGGGAAAAGTAGTGGGGTATTAATTGACAAAAGAAGTAAAAAAAATTATAATTATAATAGAGGTGGTTTAGTGTGAACTATACGAATAGAGAGGTAGTTAGAAGAATTAAACAGTATGATATGTTTTTAAATAGTCTTAATTTAACTACAGAGGAAGTACAAAAAGAGAGAATATGTGATCAGTTAGATAAAATAGAGAAACAAATATTATTAGAGACTAATGCTGAATATGAGCAGCAGTATATGCTTTTACTTAGTGAGGAGGCTAGATTCTTTTCCGAGGAAAAAAGTAGACTACATAAACTTATTTCCTTAATAGAAGATAGAAGAGAATATTTAGAAGATAGAAAAAATAATCATAGAAAGATAACTGGATCATTGGTAGAACTTACTACGTTTCTTGGTGAAGATAAATTAAATTCTTTTAGAAATAAATTAGATATTATTGAGAAGTATGAAGAGAATAAAGTAAGACAAGAGAATATTGTTAAAGAGATGAAAGCATTGGATATTAAACTTAGTGAAGCATCTAGAATTGTCAAAGCTAATACTAGACTCAATGATATTTTAGAAAATAAGATGAGAGAGATTGTTAGTAAGGCACTAGATAAATTTAATTTATATAATTTAACTGGTAAAAGGGAAGAAATTCAAAGTGGTTTCGAGGTTCAGGAATATGCTTTTAATTTAGCTAAAGGTAATCTTAAGATGGCTAAGGAATTAACTGATGATGATACTGTAATGGAATGCGATGAAATGTTATCACAGGTATCTAGCTTGTATAATAAATACAGTGAGCAAGTTAATATACTTAAGTTAATAGATATATATGATAAGACTGTTACGGGGTATGATGAATTATTAGAAAAGAGAGAAAAAATTAATGATATAATTAGAAATATTTCTGATAGTGAGTTATATAATGAAATAGCAGATGAACTTAATAAACAATATAATACTATTAAATTAGAAGGACAAGATATTGAAAAATATGAAGGTCTGAAAGAAGAAAGAGAACTTAAAAATAAAATTCTATATGATATTGAAGAGGAAAATAATTCTAAGGAGTTTAAAAATGTTATAGATGAACTTGTAAAGAATGAGAATAGAATACGTGAAGAAAACATCAGAAGAGCTAAACAGGAAGAATATCATGAAAGACAAAAGAAATTATTGGAAGAACAAAAGATAGAAGCTTCAAGAGTTAGAAGACAAAAACTAATTGAAGAAGCAAGACTTAAAGAACAAGAAGAAAGACTTAAAAAGGTAAGAGAATTACAAGAGAAGACTGTTATTAATCCTAAGAAGGAAGTTAAGTCAAATATTAAAACTAAAAAACAAGAAATAGACAATGTTGTAATATCTAAAGAAAATATAGAGGAAAAAATAAATAATCCATTAAAAGATAAAACTTATGACGAAGTTGTTACATACGGTGATGACTTTGATACTGATGAATTATTTGAAAATACTAAGATAGTTCCTAATAAAAAGTTAGATACTGGTAAATCTATATTAGAAGATATGGAAGATAGTATACAATTAATTCCAGAAGAACCTATCAGTTTATGGGAAGAGACTGTTACTAAGGAAGATGAATTATCACCAGTACTACCTATGTGGGAAGAGACATCAAGTAATGATGAAGTATTAGATTTATTTAAAGAAGAAGAGAAAATAGAAGAAATTAAATTAGAAGAAGAGCCTTCTGTTGAAAACAAGGAGGAACCGGTTGAAGAAGAGGTTACTCTTGAAGTAGAAGAACAAGAAGAAAAAAAATCAAGTATCTATGATATACTTGAGAATAATAAAAATATAATTTGGAAAACTACTGATAATAATGTAAATAAAAATACTATTCCTGTTATTGGGAACAATAATTTAAAACCTGAGGTTATGGGTAGTAGGGAAGTAAATGGTACTGATTTTCCAGAATTAAAGAATAGTAAAGGGAAGGAAGGTGAGATATTATGGAAGGAAACTCTATAGTTTTGTTTGAAAATCTTTGTAATATATTTGAGATGCGTATTAAATTAGACAAAGAAAAAGGTGTTATGTCATCGTTAGATGTTTTAAGTAATTATGAGAAGTATGCTAAGAAAATAGATTCTATTTATAATAGTGAATTTCAAAAAGATTTGAAACCATTTATGTCACCTGGTATTACTTTAGAGAAGGAAAAGGATAGACTTAGAAGACTAATCAAACTACTTGAAGATAGACTTGATAGAAGAATTGAATTAGAAGATAGATATTTTAATACTACTGGTAAATATATTACTGGTCTTCAAATGATTGTTTCAGAAGAAGAATTGGAAGATAAAAAAGAAAGATTTTCTCTTGTAAGTAGATATTTAGAAACTAGTGAAGAAATAGAAAGTGTTACTGAAAGTATATGTGAATTAAAAAGATTACTTAGTGAAGAAGAAGAAAAGAAAGAACAATACGAAAGTAAAAATAGTATTATGGAAGATGAACTATATTCTTCTTTTATGAATGTAATTAAAGATATAGAATATTTTAAGGATATTAATGAAGAAAATATAGCAAATGAGTTAGATATTATAAAGACAAGTGTTTTTGAAGCAAAGGAAACACTTGATATTACAAAAGATAGTGTGGGAAGTTTAATAACTAGTGGACTTCATGATGATTATGCATCATATGTTGAAGAAGCAGAAAGAAATTATTATAATTTTAAAAATAAGGAAATAATTTTAAATATCTATAAAATTACTAGTACTTTTGAGGAAGACTTTAAATTAATTTGTGGTAAAAGGGAAAAAATTAATGATTTACTTATAGAAAAGAAAGAATTAAGTAGTAATCTTAGTATTAATGTTGAAAATGAGCTTGTACCTTTTGAAAAGGTTGTTTTAACGCAAATTGATACATTAAATAATGAAAGAGATGTACTAGATAACATTAATAATTATAATAGTAGAATTAAATTTAAAGAAGAAAGATTAGAAGAACTTAATGAATCTAATAATTCTGTTGAGATATTATCATTACTTAGAGAATATGGTATTATTGAAACTTATGATACAGAAGATGTTGTATTAGAAGATGTATCTAAAATTACCTCTATTGATATTCCTACATTAGAAGAAACTAAGGAACAAAAGGTTGAATTACCTTCGTTAGAAGGGTTAGTTGATACTGGAGATGTTTTGGTAGAAGAGGTTTATGATCCATATAGAATAGTGAATATTATTGATTATCCTAAGACTTTAAATGTTGGACTTGCTAGATTAAAAGGTGAAAGTGTTAGGGAAAAGGTTAACAGGAAACTAAACCCTCAAAAAGAAGAAAAAGGAACTATTAAAGAGGAAAATATTGATAACTCTATTACAAGTGAAGAAGTAGTTCCTACTATTGAAACTATTGAAGTAGAGGATATTGTTCCTGCTATTGAATCTAAAAATGAAGAAGCATTAACTAATGAAATAGAAAATGAAGAAGAAATAGTTGCTGAACAAAAACCAGTAGAAGAAATTAAAGAGGAAACTATTGTTAATATTCCTGTATGGGAATTGCCTACTGATATTGAGGCTAAACCTATTACGAAAGACGAATTGGTAGTAAATCCACTTCCAGTATGGGAAACTATAGCACCAGTATTTGAAGATAATACTGTTAATGAAAAAAATAAGGTAGAAATAGAAGATAATGCTATTGAACTTAATATAAATGGTGATTTAAATAATAATACAGGCAATAATATGTTCTGGATACCAGTTTCTGAAGAAAAAGTAGAAAATAATGGTTTTCCTACTATAAATATAAATAATAATAACAATAATCAAAATAATAGTGGATTTATCTTTCCTACTATAAATAATTAAAGGAGAATAATATGTTAGATGTTAATAAAGTAATTGTGCTTCAAAATGAAGAAAGATATTTAATATTAGATAGAACACTAAAGGATGATAAAGATTATTATTATATAGCTAAAGTAAATAATTCTGAAACTGATATTGAAAATAATTATAAACTTATTACTGTAGAAGGAAAAGATGAAGATAGAGTAATTGTAGAAGTTACTGGTGAAGATAAGTTAAGGGAGATTTTACCGTTATTTAGTAGACAACTATAAAAGTCTTAGACTAATTTAGTCTAAGACTTTTTAAATATATTTATCTAATTTAAAGGGGGTATCCATGATATCATATCCTAATCTTGTTATCATAGTTACAACATTTGTCAGAAGTCTACATTCTTCTGTTCTATCTTCCATCTTTAATTTTTTTAGGACATCTTTGTAGGCTCCTGTCCATGTTAAATTTTTTTCGTTTTTATATACTATTAATTCATTTACTACTTTATTTACATCATCGATGATATCTTTAGGTATTTCTCTCATTATTCTCCTCTCTTTAGTAAATTATAATACACTATTTAAAATAAAAATGTAACCCATTTGGTTACATTTTGTACTATTTATATTATTTTTACTTTGAATCACTTATTTACTTATGGTTTTATTTTTGTTATAATTAGTTAGGATGGTGCGTATATGGATTATATTACTATAGATAATTTTGAAGGACCTTTAGATTTGCTCTTACATTTGGTTAAAGAATCTAATGTTGATATATTTGATATATCTATCATGGAAATTACTGATAAATATTTAGAATATATAAATAGAGAAGAAAATTTGAATATTAATATTTCTTCATCTTATTTGGTTATGGCTGCTGAACTTATGTATTTGAAGTCTAAGTCTTTACTTCCAAGTGTTAGTAAGGAAGAGGAAAGTGAAGAAGAGATTACTCGTGAAAATTTAATTAATAAACTTTTAGAGTATAAGAAATATAAAGAACTTACTCCTAAGTTTAAAGAATTAGAAGAGGAAAGACGTAAAATATATATTAAAGGACCAGAAAAAGTTAGTGATTATACAGATAGTAATTATGATGGTGAAGCTTCGATTGATGATTTATTAGACGCTTTTAAGAAATTTTTGGAGAGAAAAGATTTTGAAAAGCCACTTGAGACTACTATTACTAGTAGAGAGTATTCTGTTAGAGAAAGAAAAAGTGGCATTAGAAATATTTTAAAGACTAAGAAACGTGCATATTTAGATGAACTTTTTGATGAATATAATAAACCATATATTGTTGTTACTTTTTTATCAATATTAGAGATGGTAAAGGAGAAAGATGTTAGTATTAAACAAGACAAAAATTTTGATAAGATTTTAGTAGAATTGAGGGATTAAGATGGAAGGAATAGTTGAAGGACTTTTATATGTTCAAGGAGATTTAGGTCTTACTATAAAGCAAATTATGGATATACTTGAAATAGATGAGGATAATGCTAAAGAGGTAGTCCTTAATTTAAAGAATTATTATGATGAGAATAATAGGGGATTTAGAATTAATTTTTTAGGTAATACTATTAAACTTACTACAAGAGAAGAACATAGAGAGTATTATCAAAAATTACTTGAAGAACCTAGTACTAATAGTTTATCTCAGTCTGCATTAGAAACTTTAGCAATTATTGCCTATAATGAGCCTATTACTAGGGGAGAAGTAGATTCTTTTAGAGGGGTAGATTCATCCTATGTTATGAGAAGGTTACTTGCTAAGGGATTAATAAAAGAATGTGGAAAATCTGATTTACCAGGTAGACCAATTCTTTATAAGACAACTGATGACTTTTTGGATTATTTTGGTCTTGCTTCAAAAGATGATTTGCCTAGTGTTGAATTATTAGAAGAAGAAGCTGATCCTAAAGATTTATATACATCTATTTATAAAGAGGGGGATAATGATGGAAGAGAGAATAGTAACTAATTTAGAACTTGATGAAGATAGAGATATGTCTATTAGACCTAGTAATTTAGATGAATATGTTGGTCAAAGTGAAATCAAGGAAAATTTAAGAGTATTTATTAAATCAGCAATTATGAGAGAGGAAACATTAGATCATATACTTTTATATGGTCCTCCTGGTCTTGGTAAAACTACTCTTGCTTATATTATTGCTAATGAACTTGGTAGTAATATCAAGACTGCATCGGGGCCTTCTATTGAAAAAAGTGGAGATTTAGCAGCAATACTGTCTACCTTAGAAGAAGGAGATGTGCTTTTTATAGATGAAATACATAGAATACCTAGATATATTGAGGAAATATTATATCCTGCTATGGAAGATTTCTACTTGGATATAGTGGTAGGAAGTGAAGGTTCTTCTAGAAATATTAAGATTAATTTACCACATTTTACATTAGTAGGAGCCACTACTAGAGCAGGTGATTTATCTAGTCCTTTGAGAGATAGATTTGGTATTATATCTAAACTTAATTATTATACAGAAGAAGAGTTATATAAAATTATTAAGAGAACATCAAGAGTACTTGATACTCCTATTACTGATGATGCAGCAAGATGCCTTGCCAGTAGAAGTAGAGGTACTCCTAGAATAGCTAATAGATTATTCAAAAGAGTAAGAGATTTTGCATTAGTATATGGAGATGGTATAATTGATGAGAAAATATTATCTAGTTCTCTTGATAAATTAAAAGTAGATAAAACCGGACTTGATGAGACTGACCATAATCTACTTATGGCTATTATTGAAAGATTTAATGGTGGACCAGTAGGACTTGAAGCCTTAGCATCCTCTATTGGTGAAGAAGCATCTACTATTGAAGATGTATATGAACCTTATCTTCTGCAACAAGGATACTTAAAGAGAACTGCTAGAGGTAGAGTAGTTACTGATAAGACTTATGAATATTTAGGTATAAAAAAATAATATATTAAATATCTAATTAGTTAGTTAACTAGTTGGATATTTTTGTTTGTATAGAAATGTTTGTTTGGTATTGAAAAAACATACAAACACTTATAAATAAAGTGGTTACAAGAAAATAAAAAAATAGTCAAAATTTGTATTGACTATGGTAGTTAAAATATATTATAATGTTAACACGGATAACATTTATGGTGATTCTCTTCTTTTTATCGAAAGATGGGAGGTAGTGATTTTATGACTTGGATGCTTTCAGAAATGGGGGTTTTCGGTTGGAACTAGTCTTGGCTTATGCCTTGACTCTTCTAGTTACTCTAGTCTATGTGGACAAAAGTAACCGTAGAAAATAACAAAAGAAGCACCTAGGGTGCTTCAAACTTAAAAACTTTGAAGAGAACACCTGACAATAAGTGTTATCCTTTTTGGATTATCTCTTCTGACTTTAATGCTTTCAAGAAAAGGAATATATAACCTTTTCTATATACATTGTATTATTTTTTGTGTAAAAAGTCAATTAAAATCATAAAAAGTATTTACAAAATGTAAAATTTAGTGTATTATTTAATTGTTCCTTGAACTTTGCTATTGGTACCTCTTACCATAACTAGGTACAAGGTGAAAATAATTATAAGGAGGAAATAAAAATGGCTTTAACTAAAGACAAAAAGACTGCTATCATTAAAGAATTTGCTAGAGATGCAAAAGATACTGGTTCTCCAGAAGTACAAATAGCAATTTTAACTAATGAAATTAATGCTTTAACTGAACATCTTAAAAACAACAAACAAGATAAGCACTCTAAAAGAGGATTACTTATTAAAGTTGGTAAAAGAAGAAGTTTATTAAACTATCTAATTAAGACTGATGTTAAAAGATATAGAGCAGTAGTTGAAAAACTAGGTTTAAGAAAATAATTATTATTAAAAGTAGGCACTCTTTTTTGAGTGCCTTTAAATTTAGTTATTTGGAGGTTCTGGATATGAATATAAATAGAATATTTGAGTGTGATATATATAAATTAATAAAAATAGAAAATTGTTTTTATAATAATCATGATTTTAGTAATGAAGGTTGGTCTTTAGATCGTTTCCTTCGTGTTAAACGTAGAGTGGATTTTGTAAAAACAACCTTAGTTTATCATAATACAGAACATAATTATTTTATTGACCTAGAAACAAAGGAAAAATATAAATTTGGTGTTTTGGGTTGTGCTGAAGGCGATTTATTTGTTGATACCAGAAAAAAAGTTTTATATGTTTCAAAATTATTTGATACAAAAAGAAAACATTACTCAAAGAAGAAAATACTTGAAAGGTATAACGAATATAAAGAAGGTGATAATAATGAATGTAAATAGGATATATGTTGCTAAGATTTATGTTACTACCGCTATGAAAGTTGAGGGAGATCAATGTCATATGGAAGGAACGTTTCTTAAAAATGCACTAGTTTATCATGATGGATATGGTAATTATATAGATTTAGTTAGTGAAGAAAATTATGACTATGGTATAATGCACACTTTTCCAGGTGAAATGTATATTTATGTAAAGGGTGGATTACGTCCTATTTGTGATGTTTTAGATGTTTCATTTAAGAAAGAAGATATGCCAAAAAAGAAAATACTAAGAAATATTAATAAAGCAATATTACTTAAAAAGAAGAAGGAGGATGATAAGTAATGAAAAAAGTATTTGAGTTAGATTTTTATGGAAGAAAGATAGTAGTAGAGAATGGACAACTTGCTAAACAAGCTGATGGTGCTGTACTTGTAAGATATGGAGATACAGTAGTTTTAAGTACTGCAGTTGTTAGTAAGAGTGCCAATCTTTTATCTGATTTCTTTCCACTTATGGTTTTATACCAAGAAAAATTATATTCTGTAGGTAAAATACCTGGAGGATTTATTAAGAGAGAAGGAAAACCAACGGACGCTGCAACACTTGCTGCTCGTATGATTGATAGACCTCTTAGACCATTATTCCCAGAAGATTTCAAAAATGAAGTACAAATCGTTAATACAGTACTTTCAGTTGATCAAGATAATTCACCTGAACTTACTGCAATGCTTGGATCATCTTTATGTGTATCTATTAGTAAGATACCATTTAATGGACCAGTAGCAGCAGTTAAAGTAGGTAGAGTAGATGGTGAGTTTGTAATTAATCCAACTATAGAACAAGCAGAAAAATCTGATATTGATTTAACAGTAGCGGGAACTAAAGACGCTATTAACATGGTTGAAGCTGGTGCTAGAGAAGCTAGTGAAGATGATATGCTTGAAGCATTATTATTTGGTCATGAAGCTATTAAGAAATTAGTGTCATTCCAAGAAGAAATTATGGCTGAAATTGGTACTGAAACAATGGAATATGATAAGCTTGAAATTTCAGAAGAACTTAGAAATGAAGTTGATAGTTATATAAGAGAAAGATTGGATGCTGCTCTTAGAATTAAAGATAAATTAGAAAAATATGGTGCTATTGATGCAATAGAGGAAGAAGTAATAGAAAAATACAAGAATGAAAATGAAGAATCTATGAAACCTGAAGAACTTAAAGAATTACTTACTAAGGTTGCTTTAATATTCCATAGCGTAGAATATGAACTATTTAGAAATATTGTTGTTAAAGAAAAAACAAGAGCAGATGGTAGAAGAATGGATGAAATAAGACCATTATCTACTGATATTGATTTACTTCCAAGAGCACATGGTTCTGCATTATTCACAAGAGGTCAAACACAAGCTCTTGCTACAGTAACATTAGGTGCATTAGGAGAGCATCAAATATTAGATGGACTTGGAATAGAAGATACTAAGAGATTTATGCTTCATTATAACTTCCCACCATTCTCAGTAGGAGAAACTGGAAGATATGGTGCACCAGGTAGAAGAGAAATTGGGCATGGTGCATTAGGGGAAAGAGCATTATCTTATGTTATTCCTAGTGAAGAGGAATTTCCATATACAGTAAGAGTTGTATCTGAAATACTTGAAAGTAATGGTTCATCATCACAAGCTACAATATGTGCTGGTACTATGGCACTTATGGCTGCTGGTGTTCCAATTAAGAAACCTGTTGCGGGTATTGCTATGGGACTTATTACTCATGAAGAAGATTATACAATACTAACTGATATTCAGGGTATGGAAGATCATTTGGGAGATATGGACTTTAAAGTAGCAGGAACAAGAGATGGTATTACTGCACTTCAAATGGATATTAAGATTGATGGTATTAATAGACAAATTCTTGAGGAAGCGTTAGCACAAGCTAAGAAAGCTAGATTTGAAATATTAGATGTAATTGAAGCACAAATATCTAAGCCAAGAGAAGAAGTGTCTAAGTATGCTCCTAAGACTGAAGTATTTATGATTAATCCAGATAAGATAAAAGAAGTTATAGGTCGTGGTGGAGAGATGATTACTAAGATTATACTTGAATGTAGTAATGTTAATACAGTTAATGATATTAATGCTGTTAAAGTAGATTTAGATGATGATGGTAAAGTAGTTATTTATCATACTGATAGAGAAGTTATTAATAAGACAGCTGAGAGAATAAAGAATATTGCTAGAGAAGTAGAAATAGGTAAAGTTTATACTACTAAAGTAGTAGCAGTTGAAGAATTTGGTGTATTTGTTGAATTATGGCCTGGATGTGAAGCTTTAATACATGTATCTCAACTTGATAGTAAGAGAGTAGAAAAACCTAGTGATTTATTTAAAGTAGGAGATGAAGTAATAGCTAAAGCTACTGGTTATGATAAAAAAGGAAAACTTAACTTATCTAGAAAAGAATTACTTAAATAATATATAGGACTTAACAATTGTTAGGTCTTTTTCTATAATTGGATAAAGAAAGTTTTTTTCAAAGACTATAGGCTTTGAAAAACCAAGTAAGACCTTAGGCTTACTTGGAATAAATAAAATAAAAACTATTGCAATATTGATAAAAATATAGTACAATTATATTGATAATACGAGGAGGAAATATTATGAAATTAAATAGAAAAGGTCAGACTCTTGTTGAGTATGTTTTGATAATATCATTAATTACTGTACTTGCAGTAGCACTTGTTAAGGTGTTTGGTGGATATTTACAAGATGCTGTAACTAAAATGGGATGTAGTATTTCTGGTAAAGAATATGTCGAAGGAGAAAAAGTTGGCGGAGGATATTGCGCTGGCGATGAAAATAAATTGTTTGAATAGAATATAAAACGACATAAATTTTATATTCTTTTTTTTATAATCAATATATGAAGATATATATTGATTTATTTTTTTTATTTAATGTTATTATGGATGGAATAATCATTACTTCTGTTAGTATATTACTTAGAAGAAAGACTAGTACTCGTAGGATAATTGTATCATCTTTATTAGGAGGTATTTCATCACTACTTCTTTTAACTTCAATTAATAAGATTATAATTGAATTAGTATCAGTACTTATTATGGTGCTTATTAGTTTTAAGTATGTAAATATAAGATATACAATAAAAAATATTTTGTATATGTATATACTTAGTGTATTACTTGGAGGATTAATATATTTATTTACTATAAGAGTTACTACGAATCCATTAATTACTTATCTTATAATAATTATTATTTCTATG
>JAZTXT010000102.1:0-7899 GCA_045636525.1 Bacilli bacterium
TACTTTACATTAAAAAAGTGTCAAATTTATAAAAAGTTTTTTAATTGTTTTGGTTATATTGTTAACAAGAATTTTGAGTAAATATAATTTTGAAATGTTGGAAATCTTTTTTTAACTATTTTTTTGCTTAGAAAGTGATAATTTTATGTATTTGTGTTATGTTTTTGTTTGTGTTATATTTTTTTTTGCTCGAGCTAAATTAAGAATAATTATAAGGAATTTAAATGTGAAGAAAGAAGGTAAAATGAATATAAGGAAAGAAAATATAGATGATGAAATAGAAATGGTTAAAGAGCCTGAAGGAATGACTAAGCATTTGATTTATGATGTTATGTTTAAGGCTGTATTTAATCAAAATAGAGATATTTTAATTAAGATGATTAATTATATTTTTGAGATAGATGATAGTAATGTTTTAAACCCGCTTACTGTTGTAGGATAAGAAACAGTACCTATTACTGAAAATGGTAAGACTTTAAGAAGTGATATAGTAGTTAGTTTATCAGATGATTCTTATATATGTGTAGAGATGAATCAAAGTGAAAGTACTGATATTATTGATAGAAATATTATTCAAATGATAAGAGTGCATAATAGTGTTTTGAAAAGAGGGACGAAATATAAAGATTTTAAAAAATATAGAATGAGAGGTTTAAATTTTAATTTAGTACATAATGTAACTGGAGAACCGATAGATAATTATGCTTTTTGTAATATTAAAACTGGTAAAATATCTTCATGGATATATAGTTTTTGTAATATAGATCTTGAAAAATGTCATGATTTAGTGTATGATATAGATGTAATAAACTTACCAAAAGCGGTAAGATGGGGTGCAATATTAATAGAATCAGAAATTGATAATATTGCAAAAATATTGGGAGATGATATGCTAAGTATGGAAGAGAAGGATAGACTTATTGAAACTATAAAAGATACCAATAATGATAAGAAGGTATTGAAGAAATGGATAGCATTAGAGAAGGCTAAGATGGTATATGAAAATGATATAGAATATGCAAAGGAACAAGGTCGTGAAGAAGGATCAGAGACTAAGGAACTAGAAGTTATTAGAAATATGCTTCTAGAGGGTATTGAATATTCTGTTATTTGTAAGATAACTGGCAAAACAATTGAAGAAATAAAAGAAATAGAATATAGTATAGAATAAAAATAAGACTGTGATTTAAAATTTCACAGTCTTTTGTAATTTATTTTATACCTAAATCTTCATCTTCGACTTCGATTAGTTTTAGTACTTCGTCAGTAGTTATGAAACCTGCCATTACTTTATATAGACCATCTTGTAACATAGTAATAACATCTTTACTATATACTAATTCTCTTAACTGTTCTTTTCTCATACCGGCACTTATAGCATCTCTTATATCTTGATTTATTAGTAATACTTCTTGAAGTGCTATTCTTCCACGATAGCCATGATTACAATGTGGACACCCACTTGTGTTTGCTTCATAAGTTTCGTTTACATCAAGACCAAGAACTGTTTTGAATAGATTTTTTTCTACTGCTGAAACTGGTTTTGTTTTTTTACATTTATCACAAAGTTTACGAGCAAGTCTTTGTGATACAATTCCTGTTAATGCAGAAGCTAATAAGTATCTTTCTACATTCATATCTAATAATCTTTCAATAGTATTAAGTGAATTATTAGTATGTATGGTAGATAGTACTAGGTGTCCTGTGATTGAAGCTCTTACTGCAATTTGTGCTGTTTCTGAGTCTCTTATTTCACCGATCATTATTACATTTGGATCCTGTCTTAATATACTCCTTAGTACTGTGGCAAAGTCTAATCCTATATCACTATTTACCTGTACTTGGTTTACTCCTTTGATATCCATTTCTATTGGATCTTCAACTGTTATTAGGTTAGTTCCTTCTATGTTTAGTTTTTGAATAAATGAATATAGAGTAGTTGATTTACCAGTACCTGTTGCTCCTGTTACTAATATTATTCCGTTAGGGTTGTTTAACATTTTGAGTACTTTTTTGTAATTGGTTTCACTAAAACATAGATATTCTATTCCTTTTAAACTCATTGAATAATCCATTATTCTTATAACTATTTTTTCTCCCCTTTTAGTTGGAAGAGAAGATACTCTCAGATCTAGTTCTTTTCCTAAAATTATATCTTTAATACCACCGTCTTGGGGTAGTCTTGTTTCTGTAATGTTCATTCCAGCCATTATTTTGATTCTTGTTGTTACGTTTTGTTTTATTTCGTTTGGTAAAAAGAAATAATCATTTAATATTCCGTCTGTTCTTAGTCTTACTGTTATACCTTCATCAGTAGGGTCGAAGTGAATATCACTTGCGCTCATGTTAATTGCGGTAATTATAATTTTATTAACGGCATCTACGACTGGTATTTTTGTAAAGTCTATATTTTTTGTATTAATATTGTTGTTAGGTATAATATTCATTTTTGGGTTAGTACTACTAGGTTTACTATTTGGTATAGTATTATTAATCATTTGCTTGTTCATATTGTGCATATTATTGTTTGTGATTTGTTTGTTGTTAATAGTTTTTTGTACGTTACTATTTGTTTGAATGTTTTTGTTTTGACTATTTTGAATATTACTAACTTGTTTTTGAGTACTTGCATTAGTAGCATTATTTATTTGATTACGACTATTTACATTATTTGGCATAGTAGTATTATTACCTTGCATATGTATCCCTCTCTTTATTCTTTCTGTCAAAAAAGACTAGATTTTATTCTACAATTATTATATAATATTATTAGTTAAATATCAATAGTAAAAAGGTGATAAAGTTTATGAAATTAAATAGTAAAGGCTTTATGTTAGCGGAAGTTGTGGTAGTAGCAGTAGTGGTTGCTTCAGTATTAGTTACTTTGTTTACTAGTATTAATAATCTTTCTTCGGCATATGAAATAAGAAATAGATATTATGATATTGATAGTTTATATGTTGCTATGGATATTAATGATATATTAATTGGAGAATCCACTATTGATATGCTTGAAAATAAAAATGTTGTTAGTTTACTTTATAATAATGGGTACAAAGTGGATGATTTTATGGATTTTTATAAATCTAATACCGGTTATATTATATCATCATCTTATTTTGTTCCTTATAGTAGTCATAAAGTTGAAGAACTTAGCAATTTGGTTATTAATCAAACTTATAAAGATTATATAGATTATTTGGGTGGTAATTTGGATTTTACTCTTAATTATGATTACATTATTATTGTAGAAAGAGTTAATGTTAGTGATAGTAATGATTGTTATTATTATGCCCTAAAATTAAAATATTAGTGACATAAATTATAAAATATGATAAAATAGAAAGGCTTTTGGTGAAAAAGATGAAAAAAATGAATAGAAAAGGTTTTACTTTGGTTGAGTTATTAGTGGTACTTGTTATACTTACAGTTATTATGGCGATTGCTATACCTAGTGTTACTTCTTCGATAGAGAGAAGTAAACAAAAACAGTATGATTCTAAGATGGAAATTATTATTTCCGCTGTAGATATATATATAGATAGGCATAAAAATAGTATTGATAGTAATAGTATAATAACTATTGTTAATTTAATAAATGACGATCTTATTACACTTGAACAAGCTAAAGATCCATTTAATGAGAAACGCACAATATGTGGCTATTATTTATGTAATAGTAATTCTTGTACTGATGGAGAGTGGAAAAAAGATTGTTTAAGTGTTAATGGAACTAATTTGTATTTAGATATAGATTAGAGAAATGTGTAGAATGGAATGATGTAAATGAAAATTATATTAATTAAATATGGAGAACTTACTACAAAGGGAGCTAATAGAAATTTATTTATTAATACTCTTTATAATAATATAAAAAAAGCTCTGGAAAATTATAATGTAACAATTATAAAGAATAGAGTTAGAATGTTTATTGAAACAGAAGATAACTTATATGAAATTATTAATATATTAAAAAATATTTTTGGTATACATAGTATAGTTGTTGCTACTAGGGTTAATACTAATACTGAGGAAATAGAATCTAATGTTTTAGAGATAGCTAAGACAGTAGAATTTAAAACTTTTAAAGTTGAAACTAGTAGAACTGATAAGAATTTTCCAATACCTAGTATGGACTTTAGTAGAAGAATAGGTGCTATTATATTAAAAAATATTCCTAATATTAAAGTGGATGTACATAATCCTGATTATTTACTTGAGATAGAAATAAGAGAAGATTATACTTATATTTATCATAAAGAAATACAGGGCGCTGGTGGATATCCAGTTGGTGTTGCTGGAAAGGGTTTGCTTATGTTATCAGGAGGAATAGATTCCCCAGTTGCTGGATATTTAGCAATGAAAAGGGGAATCAAGATAGAGTGTGTTTATTTTGAATCTCCTCCACATACTAGTTTAATGGCTAAAAATAAAGTAAAAAAACTAGTGGAAGAACTTACAAAATATGAGGCGAATATAACTTTACATGTGGTTAAGTTCACAGATATTCAGGAAGCAATATATAAAAATATTGACCCTACATATATGATAACCATAATGAGAAGAATGATGTATAGAATTTCTTCTAAAATCATGGAAAAAGAAGGATGCTTGTGTCTTATTAATGGTGAAAGTGTTGGACAAGTTGCAAGTCAAACTTTAACTAGTATGAGTGTTATTAATTCAGTTACTAATGTTCCTGTTATTAGACCAGTAGCTTGCTTGGATAAATTAGAAATTATTGATATATCTAAAAAGATTGGTACATATGAAACATCAATACTTCCTTATGAAGATTGTTGTACAATATTTTTACCTAAACATCCAGTTATTAATCCAAGTATAGATAAAGCTAAAGAGTACGAGAATAGTTTTGATTATAACTCTTTAATTGATGTAGCTATCAATAATAGAGAAATAATTAAAATAAGTAAAGATAATAATAAGTTTGATATTTAGTAAAAATTACCATTAAGTTTGATGTATGAAAACTCAAATATTTCGCAATCTATTAGTGTAGGAGGTGAAACTGATGAGTAATTCAAATAACAACAAAATGGTAGTTCCAGGTGCTAAACAAGCTATCGAAAGAATGAAATACGAAATAGCTAATGAGTTTGGTGTTAACCTTGGACCAGATGCAACTTCAAGAGCTAATGGTTCTGTAGGTGGAGAAATCACTAAGAGATTAGTTAAATTAGGTGAAAACCAATTAAGCGGATCTAACTATCAAACTAAATAGTTTCATGTAATATAAAAAAAGTCTCTGATAATTATTGAGGCTTTTTTTGTTTTCATTTTTATTAATTTATTTACATAAAATAAAAAAGAGAGTGACCCCCTAAGGTAACACTCTCCCAAAAAGAATAAAAAGGGGTTGGCTAGTGTGATACTAGCACCAATTCGCCTAAATCGAACTGGTGATTAATATAATAATCGATGTTACTTGTTTTGTCAATACTAAATTTAAAAAAAGTTAAAAAATTGAGTGTCTAACTATTTGTATGTATACTTTGGAAATGTGATTTTAGTTTTGTTCTCAAATCGTATAAATGTTTGTGAAAAACTTGACAAAATATTTATTTGGTGGTAACATATATAACCACAAAGGGAGGGTTTTGATTATGAAATTAAAGAAATTTTTAATTAATTTTATAACTATATTTGTTTTATTATTTGTAGGTACTGTTTCTGCTGAAACTACAGCTCCAGGTAATTTTACTGTAAATGGAGATGATGTTTATGTTATTGAGACAAGCAAATATTTATCAGGTGCTACTTGGAATACACATTATAAGTTAAATACTGATGGACATATTATTTACTGTGTACAAAGTCATCATTATGCTGTTGAGTATGGAATTCAAAAGTATACTTTATACAGTGAAGTAGATGCTAAGTATTCATATGTACTTAACAATGGTTATCCTAATAAGAGTATAACTGGTGATAAAGAAAAAGATTATTTTATTACTGCTTTTGCTATTTATTATTTAGTAGATCCAAGTGATTATATATTTGATCATTTTGATTTCAATAATGGTACTTATCGTGGTGTTGCTAATGATGCCGTTAAGGAAATTGCGAAGTTAATAAATGGTGCTAATAGTTATTCTTATGTTGATCCAACTATTAAGATAGATGGAAATAACAATGCGTTTTCTTTATCTAGTGATAAAAAATATTATGTAAGTAGTTCTTTGAGTGTTACTACTGTTGGTAATGTTCATGATTATGTAGTTGGTTTATCAGGAGCACCAAGTGGAACTATTGTTACTGATGTTAATGGTGTTGAAAAAAAATCTTTTGGTACTGGTGAAAAATTTATTGTTATGGTTCCGGTATCAAGTATTAGTGAATTGTCTAATGAATTTAATATTAATGTTAGCGCTAATGGTGGTATAAATAAAGCTTATTTGTATAAGCCTGAAGAGGAAAAATATCAAAATACTATTTCTTTATATTCTGAAAATAAAAATATAACAGATACTACTACTATTAAACTTAACTTAACTACTAAAGTTGAAATTAGTAAAGTAGATGCTACAACTAGTGAAGAACTTGCTGGTGCTACTTTAACTATAAAAAATTCAAATGGTGAAGTTGTTAAAACTTGGATTTCTAGTAATGAACCTGAAATAATTGAAAATTTACCTGTTGGTAAATATACACTTACTGAAGAAATGGCACCAGATGGTTATGAACTTAGTAAAAAAACTATAGAATTTGAAGTTAAATTAGATGGTACAGTTACTAAAGTTGAAATGGAGAATATTCCTAAACAAAAAGCTCCTATATACATAAGTAAACAAGATATGACTACTGGGGAAGAACTTGCTGGTGCTCATCTTGAACTTAGAGATGAAGAAGGTAACTTAGTTGAGGCTTGGGTATCTGATGATACTCCTCATATGATAGAGGAATTAGAACCAGGTAAATATATATTAACTGAAGTACTTGCTCCAGAAGGTTATGAACTTAGTACTGAAACAGTAGAATTTACTGTTAAAAAAGATGGTACTGTAGATGGTGATATTATAATGTATAATGAGGTTCAAACAGTAGAGGTTCCTGGTACTTCATCATTTAAAAATATTACAACATCCTTAATAGGTATTATTGTTATAGGACTTGGTTCTATGATAATATATAAAAATTACAAAAAGAATGAAGAATATTAATTTTAAATACCAAATAGCAGCGGGAGTAATACTTATAATAGGTGGAACTCTCGCTTTGTTTTCAGATTATATAAAACAAAAAAGGGATGTTGTATTTAGTGAAATGAATTTAGCTTTATCTACTGTATCTACTGATGGTATTTATATAGAAGAAGATCTAGATATTGAGGTAGAGGAAGATGTAATAGAGGAAAATACTACTGTTGTAGAAGAGAATAAAGAAGAGGAAAATTATGTTTATGAAGAGTATTTGGGAATAATTGATATACCTAAGGTAGGTATATATAGAGGTTTTTATAATAAAAATTCTAATTTGAATAATGTTAAATTTAATTTGTATGTTTTGCCAGAATCTGATTATCCTGATGTAGATAAGGGTAATCTTATGATAGCTGGACATTCTGGTAATTATAATAAAAGTTATTTTGCTAATTTATATCAATTAGTAATTGATGATACGATTATGATTCATTATGGTAATTTAAAATATACTTATAAAATAGTTAATATTTATTATGAAGAAAAGACAGGTCGTGTAAGAATATTTAGAAATAAAGAGGAAACTACTCTTACGCTTATTACTTGTACTAAAGATGATGATTATCATCAAACAATTTATATAGCAGAGTTATTAGAAATAGAATAAGAAATGGGGTGTGAAAATGACTTATTTATCTATTATAGAAAAACTTAGAATACTATTTAATGTATTATTAGA
>JAZTXT010000103.1:0-7573 GCA_045636525.1 Bacilli bacterium
CAAACAAATTAAAAAATAATATACACCTAACCTTTTACTTAGATAACAACTACGGAACAATAATAAAATTACAGGATTATAAATCTAATTTTACATTAAATAATGATAAAACAGTAAAAATAACTATTCATACAGATTCGAATTTTCTATATGAAATAGATTACTTTAACATCAAAAAATTTCCAAATCAAAAAATTTACTACTATAAAAACAAATTTTATCTAAAAATTAACCAAAATCTAATTACAAAAAATTACTATAAACTATTAGAATTATCGGAAGTAATATATGAAGATATAGAAAGCATAATAGATAAAGCAATAAAAATCTAGTATTTTTTTTTATTTTCTGATATAATACTATGCGAAGAGGTGATTATCGTGAGAACTCCAACTGTAGCAATAGTAGGAAGACCAAACGTAGGTAAATCAACAATATTTAATAAATTAATAGGAAAAAAAGTATCAATAATCGAAGACACCCCCGGTGTAACAAGAGATAGAATATATGGAACAGTAAATTATGAAAACCATAAATTCCATCTAATAGATACTGGTGGTATAGACTTATCAAATGAAGAATTTAATGATGAAATAATAATTCAAGCTAATATAGCAATTGAAGAAGCAGAAGTAATAATCTTTGTTGTAGATGGACTAGAAGAACTAAATCAAAATGACTTCGTAATTAGAGACATACTAATGAAATCCGGTAAAAGAGTCGTAGTAGCTGTTAATAAACTAGATAATTATAAGAGAGAAGAAAACGTATATGCATACTATGAACTAGGTTTTGAAGAAGTACTAGGAGTAAGTGGAGAACATTCAATAGGACTAAATGAATTATTAGATACAATTATCCAAGACTTCCCTGAATCAAACGAAGAAGAAAAAATAGAAGATGAAATAAAATTCTGCCTAATAGGAAGACCAAACGTAGGAAAAAGTAGTCTAGTAAATGCCCTATTAAATGAAGAAAAAGTAATAGTATCTCCTATTGCCGGTACAACAAGAGATGCTGTAGATACGAAGTTTACATATAACAAAAAGAAATATGTAGCTATCGACACAGCAGGTATTAGAAAAAGTGGTAAAATACTAGAGAGAATAGAAAAATATTCAGTACTAAGATCAATGAAGGCTATCGAAAGAAGTGATGTGTGTCTTCTAGTAATAAATGCTGAAGAAGGAATAATAGAGCATGATAAACATATCGCAAGTTATGCTATTGAAGAAGGAAAACCAATCATAATAGTAGTAAATAAATGGGATACAGTAAGAGATAAAAATGATATTAGTACATTTACAAAACTAGTAAGAGCGGAATTCAAATTCTTATCATTTGCACCAGTAACATTCGTATCAGCATTAACAAAGAAAAGAATATTTACAATAATGCCAGAAATAGATAAAGTATATGAAAATTCAAGAAAAGAAATAAAAACAAATATACTAAATGAAGTAATAAGAGATGCCGTACTATTAAAAGCACCTCCTTCATATAAAGGAAAGAGATTAAAAGTAACATTTGCCCAGCAGACTGGTACTACTCCACCTAAATTCACATTATTTGTAAATAGTGATAAACTAATACACTTTTCATATGAAAGATATCTAGAAAACAAAATAAGAGAAAACTTTGATTTCGAAGGAACTCCAATTATACTAGAATATAAAAACAAGCATGATTAAAGGAGAGCATTATGGAATTTAAATTTAACCCATACAACGAAGATTATATAATGATTGCTAGATTTAACATTCTCATGGCAATTGCACATTTCGAATCAATAAAAAATAAAAATGCTGATGAAATTGAAATATTCAAAACATTTATTGATATTCAAAACAGTATAAATACATATGAACGAAACATGATAAAAAAGAAAATTTTTTATACAAATATGTTTGAAATAACAATTAATAAAGACAGTAAATTGGGACAATATATTTTAGCAAATCAAACTATACCAGAATATATAACTCTTGATGATATAATCCATGCTTTACTAGTTTGCATAAATAGAAACAATTGGCAATATTATGAACAAATAGCAAAACTAATAAAAAAATTTAAAGAAGAAAATTGTGTAAAAATAGATTATAATAGTTTTAGAATAATTGCAGGAGAAGAAATAACAAACAATATAATAAATAGTAAATCGTATAGAAAAGAAAGATTTAGATCAGATAAAAATGTATATCTATATCAAAAAAATAAAATAATAAACACGGAACTACCAGAACCAGCAAAAACAGATCCAAAAACAAGAACCAAAACAAAATAATTAACCAAATAAACCTTTTAGCATACATTATGTTAGGAGGTTTTTTTATGAATTTTTCAGATAACTTTTTCAAAAAAATAGAAAACAAAACAAACATAAATAAAGAGACTATATTGTCACTTGCAAATAAACTTCAAGGTAGCAATATGAAAGATGAAACAACACTTCGTGAAGTAATAAATGATTTAGCTAAAATGACAGGTAGAGAGGTATCTAAAGAAAAGGAACAAAAAATAATAGACACAATCATAAATGATAATGTTCCAAAAAATTTAGATAAATTTATAGAAAAATGAGAAATATAACTATTGGAATAATAGCTAAAGATAAAAATATAGATAATCAAAACTTTCAAATAATTAGTAAAAATAATTTGAAATATATCCATAACAAATGTAACTACATAGGAATATTAAATTATGATAATACCCTAATCGACACCGATGTATTAGACCTATGTGACGGAATAATATACCAAGGTGGAAATGAAATATATCCCTATCATTTCCAAATATTAGATTACTGTATAAATAACAATATACCAGTACTAGGAATATGTATGGGTCATCAAATAATAGGACTTCATAGTATAAGCAGTCAAAACGAAGATGATCTAATAAAAGTACAAAACCATAACGATAAAGATATAACACATAAAATAACAACCAAAGAAAATAGCGTACTAAATAAAGCACTAGGAGACTCACCTATAGTAAATTCAAGACATAACGATGTCGTAAAAGAAGTTAAAAAGCCGTTTGTTATTACTGCTACTTCAGATGATAATGTAATTGAAGGTATAGAATATGTAGATGATAAACATTTTGTAATAGGAGTGCAGTTCCATCCAGAAGACTTAAAAAACACTGAAAGCTTATATAACTATTTTATAAAAGAAGTATTAAAGAGAAAAAAATAACTTCTTTTTTATTTACTCTTGCCTTCGGCGCACCGAAATCACAAATGATTTCTACACATACTTGTAAGAAGTATAACATTTATAAAAATTTATATATCAACAGTTTCTGTTAATAATTTAATCATAATCTCTATTATTAGACATAATATTTTAGTGATAAAGAAAAGAGGTATGTAAATGGAAAAAATAGATGTTATAAAAAGTATTAGTAAAAGGTCTGGCGGAGATATATATTTAGGAGTAGTAGGAGCAGTTCGTACAGGAAAATCGACTTTCATTAGAAAATTCATGGAAAACTTAGTAGTGCCAAATATCGAGGATGAATATGAAAGAAAAAGATGTTTAGACGAACTACCACAAGCAGCAGCAGGAAAAACAATAATGACAACAGAACCAAAATTTGTACCTGCAAATGCAGCAAAAATAAAAATAGAAGACTTTACTGCTAATATAAGAATGATAGACTGTGTTGGATATGTAGTCCCAGCAGCCAAAGGATATGAAGATGAAAACGGCCCAAGATTAGTTATGACACCATGGTATCAAGAACCAATACCATTCATTGAAGCAGCAGAAATAGGAACAGAAAAAGTAATCAAAGACCACTCTACTATTGGTATTGTTGTAACAACAGATGGTTCTATCGGAGATATTCCAAGAAGCGAATATATTGAAGCAGAGAAAACAGTAATCGAAGAGTTATCAGCCCTAGGTAAACCATATATAGTATTATTAAACTCCACTCATCCAATGTTACCAGATACAGAAAAACTAGCAGAAAAACTAAAAGAAGAATATAAAGTACCAGTAATGCCAATTAGTATTGAAGCTATGGGTGAAAGAGATATGTATAATATCCTAAAAGAAGCACTATATGAATTCCCAATAGAACAAATAAAAGTAAATATGCCAGAATGGATTGCCCTATTAAATCCAGATCACTATTTAAAAAAAGAATATATAACAAAAATAAAAGAAGAAGTAACAACAGTAAATAAACTAAAAGATATAGATAAAATAAACAATCATTTTAGAGAATCAGAATATATTGCAAAATCATATATTTCAGAAGTAGACCCTTCTACCGGAGAAGTAACAATAAATCTAGAAGCCCCTGCAGGATTATACAGCAAAGTACTAAATGATATTATGGGAATATCAGTATCTACAAAAGCAGACCTATTATCACTATTCCAAGAATTAAACATAGCAAGAAAAGAATATAATCAAATAAAATCAGCACTAAAAATGGTTAAACAAACAGGTTATGGAATAGCTTCCCCTACACTAGACGATATGAAATTAGACCCACCAGAAATAATAAAACAAGGCTCTCGTTATGGAATAAAACTAAAAGCCAAAGCATCATCAATACATATGATAAAAGTAGATGTTGAAAGTACATTTGAACCAATAATAGGAAGCGAACTGCAAAGTAAAGAACTAATAAATTATTTAACAGAAAATAAAGAAGGAAACGATATCTGGAAAAGCGAAATATTCGGTAGAAGCCTAGATGTTATAGTACAAGAAGGTATCCAAGCAAAACTATCAATGATGCCAGATAATGTAAGATATAAATTATGTCAAACATTAACAAAAATAATAAATAAAGGCTCATCAAACATGATAGCCATAGTATTATAAAAAGATCTTAGAAATTACTCTTCTAAGATCTTTTCTTCTACCTTTTCTACAATTTTATTTTTCTTTAATTTATCATTTACAGTCTGTGATACCAACGCATAAACAAGTGAACATAACGGTGTTGCAATAATAAGACCAATTAATCCACCTAAACTACCACCAACAGTAACAGATAAAAGTACCCACATACCAGGCAATCCTACTGACTTACCAACAACTTTAGGATAAATAAAGTTATTTTCTATTTGTTGAATAACAAGTACAAATATTATAAATATAATAGCCTTAATAGGACTAACCATAAATATAAGTATAGCTCCTAAAACAGTACCTATAATTGCACCAAATATTGGAATTAAAGCAGTAAAACCAAGTAATACAGCAATAGGAAGCGCATATGGAATACCAAATATAAGCATACCTATAAAACATAATGTCCCAAATATTAGTGCTTCCAACCCTTGACCAGTAACAAAATTAGAAAAAGTCCTATTGGCAAGTGTAGAAATACTCTTTATTTTTAGGGTAGTTTTAGGTTTTAAATAAGCAGTCATAATCTTATTAATCTGTCTTATTAAATTTTCTTTTTGCGCTAATATATACACAGAAAACACAATACTAATTATACCTTTACTAACAGCATTAACAAGAGAACCAACAACCTCAGTTGTTACAGTTATAACATCCTGTGAATTATGTTTAATATAATTAGTAATAGCTTTACCAAAATTATCTAAATAATCAGAAACAACATTAATAGTATTATTATCAACATCAAACTTATCTAAAATACCAATAATATCTTCCTTATATTCAGGTAAAGTTCCAATAAATAAACTAAGGGAATTCTCAAGTTGTGGTATAAGTAAATATATAACAAAAATAATAATAACAAAAACAGATACTAAACTAAGAGTAATACTAAAAGGCCTTTTTGCTTTTTTCCAAAATTTATTATTCTTAACTTTTCCAAATAACCTTCTTTCATAAAAATTATTAATTACATTAAGAATAAAAGCAAATATAACACCTATAATAAATGGTGAAAAAATATCAATAACATTACCTAAAAATGTAAATATCTTTTCAAAATTAACCAATGCAAATATAACAAGTGCAAGATAAGTTATAATTAAAATAATATCTTTTCTTGTTTTTCCCTTCATAATAGGCCTCCCTTTAAATACAGCCTTATTATAACATATTCAGATAAATCTTACAATAATATTATTAACCACTTGACAAAAGTTATACAACTTGTTAACATTACAAGAAAATAATAAGTATATTTTCTGAAAATGCTTGATTTTATTAAGATTATATGATATCTTTAAGTAGTAAGCATAGCATGTGCTTAATAAACAAAAAAACGGAGGTAATTAGAAATGACAAAAGCTGAATTAGTAGATTTTATTGCTGAAAAAGCTGAATTAACAAAAGCTGATGCTGCTAGAGCATTAGAAGCTGTAATGGAAGGAGTTACTGCTGGATTAAAAGAATCTGGAAAAGTAACATTAGTAGGATTCGGAACATTCACTGCTAAAGAAAGAGAAGCAAGAGAAGGAAGAAATCCACAAACTGGTGAAACAGTTAAAATCGCTGCTAGAGTTGTTCCAGGATTCAAAGCTGGAAGCAAATTAAAAGACGCTTTAAACTAATATAAAATTAAGACTTCATAACGAAGTCTTTTTTATTTACAAAAAAAGAAGTGATTACTTCACTTCTCTACACATACACTCAACTTTACCTAAAATCATATCCTCTGAAAAAATATTAAGAGCAATAGTCTGATATTTAGGATTCATAGCCTGTAATATAACTGTCTTCTGACTACGATATAATCTTCTAACAGACAAAATATTACCTTTAACAGCAATAACAATATCATCTCCATTATTATAAGTATCTTTCTTTCTGAAAAATAACCTATCACCTTTTAAATATATAGGAGCCATAGAATCATCAAGTAACTTAACAGATAAATCACAATTCTTACTAACAGATTCATAAGAGGCATTCCTATAAGTATTAATAATTTTCTCTCCCCTAGCAGTCATATTTTTATTACCAGTCATTGTATTAACATAATTTCTAATCATCTTCTTTTCAAACAATTCTTTTTCACCCTTAGTCATAGGAATCTCATTAAAAACATCTGAATTAATATTAAATACACTAGCAATTTCAAAAAATATATCATAAGGAATATTAAGACTACCAGTCTCATATTTATGTAATGTCTGTCTATTCTTTCTATAATTTAATGCTCTAGCTAAATCTTCCAAAGAATAATTATATTTTTCTCTATACTCTTTCATAATAGCACAAACAAAAGGTTTTAAATCATCACTAACTAATTCTTGTTTTCTTGTTCTCATAATTATAACCCTCCCATTAAGATTTCATTTTTAAAACAATACCAAAAGGTAATAAACTAATAACACCAATAACAACCTTAACTAAATATCTAACTACTATCATACCAAACATCATACTAAAATCAAATGTTCCAACATATGCTATTAATACAAATAGTATACTTTCAATAAACTGCACAATAAGTATTGATCCAATATTACTAAATAAATATTTATTCTTATTTTTTCTTATATAATAATATACATAAGCATTATACCAAAGCATAAATCCAATAGATAAAAAAGCACTAACTAATAATCTTAAATTATCTAAATTATAACCTAATAAACTATCATATATAT
>JAZTXT010000104.1:0-12564 GCA_045636525.1 Bacilli bacterium
AATTACTACGATCAAATTTTGTATATCCACAGCATCTGTTGATATATTGATTGTAGAGTGAAATATTACTACCTTATCTACTAAAACTGTGGAAAAATTCATTATCATTTTTGCATACACTTCCAAAGAAAGTAGCATAAATAAAACAAAAACCACCATTACTAGTGATTTTCATTAATTTTATTAACTTCTTTATCAATAATATCAATTGTCTCATTAACTGCATCATCCACAGTATTGTTGATAACTACATAATCATAGTGACTACTAAAGTCCATCTCTTTCTTGGCGATATCTAATCTCTTTAATATAGCTTCTTCACTATCAGTACCTCTACCTCTAAGTCTCTTCTCAAGCTCTTGATAAGAAGGAGGCATTATAAATATAAGTACTGCTTCTGGAAATATATTCTCAATATTAACTCCGCCTTGTATATCCACTACCGCTATAACATTAGTACCATTATCAATATTATCAAATACATAACTTTTAAGTGTACCATAATAATTATCTCCATACTGAGCATATTCTAAGAAGTTACCCTCCTCTATATTCTTATCAAATTCCTCTTTAGATACAAAGAAGTAATCTCTTCCTTCTTTTTCTCCTTCTCTAATTCCTCTAGTAGTCACTGATACTGAGTATATACCATACCCTTTATCTACAAGAATATCCGCTATAGTATTCTTACCTACTCCAGATGGACCAGATATAACAATAAAAGCACCTTTCTTTTTATTCATAATTAATTAACCTCCAATATATTAATATAATTAACAACTACTTGATACTTATCAAATCTTCTCTCCACTCTACCTGTAACTTCTATAACATTACCTTTACTTATTTTATTAAATTTCTTATAAGTATTAGGAAATATTGTTAAGTCAATCTCTCCATATTCGTCCGTTCCAAGTACAAAAGCCATAACATCATTATTCTTAGTCATAGTCTCTCTAATATTACTAATCATAACTACTATCTTAACATTTTTATCAAAGTACTCTGTAATATTACTAGAATTAACTTCTGACATCTCCCTATACTTACTAACAGGATGTTCAGTCAAATAAAATCCTATAGTTCTAACTTCCATCTCGGTAAGTAAGTTCTTAGAGTAATCTTCGAATTCCTCGATATAAGGTTTCTCTACCTCTATAATACCAGCATCCTTAGCAATCTCTGCATAATTAATAACATTATCTAAGTTCTCTATTAAAGTTCTCTTATTATATCCAAAACTAATACTACCAGATTCAATCAAACTAGTAAGTACTTTTCTATTCACACCTGTTCCTTGCATTCTAAGTACAAAGTCACAAAAATCAGTAAATTCTCCCTTTTCTCTCTCATGAATAATATCATTAGCAACAGCAGTGCCAACATTTCTTATAATAGATAAAGGACATCTAATAGAATTATCCACAGTATAATATTTAAGTCCACTTTCATTAACTGATGGACTAAGAATCTTAATACCACTTCTTCTAGCTCTATTAATATAAATATTAGTCTTTGCTTCATTACCTATAGCATTAGTAAGTAGTGCACATATAAAATATTTAAGAAAATATGTCTTAATAAAGGCCATCTTATATGCAATAATAGCATATGCAACAGAGTGTGATTTGTTAAATCCATAATTAGCAAATTTAAGTATTAAATCATATACTCTATTGGCTATATCCTCACTATATCCATTATCAAGAGCTCCTTTAATAAATTTAGGTCTCTCTTTTAATATAATTTCTTCCTTCTTCTTAGACATGGCTCTTCTTAATATATCAGCTTCACCATAAGAATATCCCGCTAATTTTCTTACTATTTGCATAATCTGTTCTTGATATACAATAATACCATAAGTTGGTTTAAGTATATCTTCTAAATCAGGATGAATATAATCTATTTTTTCTCTGTGTTCACGTCTAGCAACAAAATTATCAATATTGTCCATTGGTCCTGGTCTATATAAGGCAAGAGCAAGTACTATATCATCAAAACTATTAACTTTCAGTTTCTTTAAAAATCTCTTCATACCAGGAGACTCAAACTGAAATATACCATCAGTATCTACGTCATAAAATACTTTTAAAGTCTTCTTATCATCAAGAGGTATCTTATCAAAACTTATATTAATACCTTCTTTTTCTCTAATCTCATCTATTACATTACTAATAAGAGTAAGATTATCAAGTCCTAAGAAGTCCATTTTAAGTAGTCCAAGTGGTTCTAGATAATCCTTAGAAAAAGCCGTAGTATACATACCTAACTGATTTTTATATAAAGGAATAACATTATCAATATCAGTATTACTCATAACAATACCCGCAGCATGTACTGATATATGCCTAGGTAATCCCTCTAATTTTAATGCACATTTATATAGTCTCTTATGCATGTCGTTAGAGTTAATAAGTCTATGGAACCTAGAACCTTCCACATAACTATCTTTAATATCCTTAGTAGTAATAGCCTTAGCAATATCATCTATAATAGGAAGAGATATATCCATGCATCTTCCTAGGTCTCTTACCACCTGTTTAGCTCCTAGTGTATTAAATGTAATAATACCTGCTACTTTTTTTTCTCCATATTTCTTAGTAACATAATCTACTACTTGACCTCTCTTTTCACTATCAAAGTCAATATCAATATCTGGCATAGTAACTCTCTCGGGATTCAAAAATCTTTCAAATAATAAATCATATTTAATCGGATCTACATCAGTAATACCGATAGAGTAACTTACTAAACTCCCTGCGGCACTACCCCTGCCAGGACCTACTAAAATATTATTAAACTTAGCATATTTAACATAATCCCATACTACTAAAAAGTAGTTGCAGAATCCCATTTTATTAATAACATCAAGTTCATAATCAAGTCTAGCTTTATATTCTTCTGTAACATTACCATTAAGTCTCTTATTAATACCTTTATAACATAAATTCTTTAAAAACGCATATTCATCTATATTTTTATCATATATAGGAAGTAGACCATCCTGATATTCAAGTGATACATTACAAGAATTTACTATATACTTCATATTATCTAGTACATCTATATCTACCATCATATCAAATTCATCCTGATCAAGTAAGTGTTTCCCCTTATGAGTATTAAGTTCTACTTCACCTAACTTTTTATCATCTCTAATCATAATAAGATAATCTAAATATTTATAATCATCTTTATCAATATAACTGACATCAGATATAAATACCGGTCTATCAGTAATATTAACTCTATCATCCATATTGCTATATCCAGTAAATACATCATCATATATACTTACAATCTCGTTATTATAATTAGTATAAGGCATAATAAGAATAAGATTATCCCTATATTTAGTTAAGTCATCAATTTGTAAATCTCTTTCAGATATAATCGTAGATAATTTAATTAAATTCTTATACCCATCATTATCCTTAGCAATTAAAATAAATCTATCTTGCTTGTTTACTACTGTCATACCAATAATAGGTTTGATACCACATTTCCTACAAGATAAGTAAAATTCATATACTCCAAACATATTATTTGTATCAGTAATACATAAAGAAAAATAGCCTAGCTCACTAGCTTTTTTCGTTAATTTATCTATCCTATTTAAACTACTTAAAATAGAATAACTAGTTTTAACTTCTAAAGCTGTAAGCATAGGCTTTCCCTCCTTTTAATTAATATCCAAGTGTTAAGTATGCTACGATTACTCCACCAATTGCAATAATTGAAGCTAAAGTAATTACACCAGCAAAACCTGAACTACCAATACCAATGTTGTCTCTTGCAATACCAGGTGCTCTCATCTTTCTAGAATTATTTTTAGATACATGGTTTGCTATAACATATTTGTTATTAGTAAAATCTCCACCTAATGGTGCACCATTACCCTCTAAAATAACCTTTGAAACCCCATTGTTATCTGTAAAACTTCTTTCTGCCATTATTTTCCCCTCACTTTCTTCTATTTTCAGCGATCATTTCTATATTATCAGTTAAATACTTTATTCTCTCTATTATTCTTCTAGCTTTAATTTTACCTTCACTATCATTTCCCATTAAATGTTCTTCTAACTCTTTAATAGTAAGATTAGAAGTAAAGAATGTAGGAAGTCCTTCTTGCATACGATATTGAAGTATCGTACCAAGAATTTCATCTCTATTCCAGTTAGTAACAGTCTCCGCTCCTATATCATCTAGTAGAAGTAGTTCTGACCTCTTAACTCTATTAAAATTATAACTAAAATCATCAAAATTTTCTTTTAATTCTCTTAAAAACTCTGGATAATATACTACTGCCACCTTACTACCTTTCTTAGCCATCTCATTGAAGGCCGCAGCAACTAAGTATGTCTTGCCGCATCCAAAGTTACCAGTAAGATATAGCCCCTTGCACTTCTCACCATTTTCATACTTCTTAATAAAAGTAGTAAGCCATTTAATAGTCTCTAATCTATTTTTATCATCAGTATAAATATCTTTCATCGAAGCATTAAGTATCTCTTTTGGCATATCCATAAGCATAACATTATTATAATATGCATTATCTTTATCCATTTTCTTTTTATATTTACATGGAACATAAGAAAAAGTTAAATTATTTTGTTCCAAACTAGGATAATAAACATAACCAGTAACGTTATTCTTGCATTCTAGAATATTCTTGCATCCAGCACAATTTTTAAGTTCTCTTGCAGAATCCTCAATTAAAGAAGTATATTTCATAAGTTCATCTTTAGGAAGTTTAATTTTACTAGCAATTTTCTTAAAAGTATCATCATCACAAGCCTCATCAAAATTATTTTCAAGCTCATAAATATTGAAACGTTTCTTTTTATCAATTAATTCCTTAATCTCTTTCATTACTTATACTCCTTTAAAAGTTCCTCTAATTGATTATCCTCACCATCACTAATTTCATTCTTAGCAATATCTTTATCAAACCAAAGAGGTGTCTTAGTAGCTCTAACCTCAGTCTTGATAACTTTCTTATTACTCTTTTTATGTTCCTTTTCCGCAGCCATCATAGCCTCTTCGACAGTTTCAATACCAAGTCTTTGCCATTGTCCTGCGATAGTCTCGACAAGTCCTCTTGTAAGTTTCTTATCGTTAACATTAAGAACATAATCAATAAGTACATTAACAACACCAGGTTTAAGTTTATATTCTATAAGTAAGTCCTCTACTAACTTTAAATCTCTTCTAGTAGGATCATTACCTTTATTTATCTTAATAAGTAATTCTCTCGGAGATATAGTCTCAAAAGTATATATCATCTTAGCTCTATTTGAAGTATCTCCAATAGGCTTTCTAAGATATTCTGGTTGACTATTATCTATAAGAGTAGGAAGCATACCACCATTATCAAATTGATAGTAGTTTCTAGCATTTTTCCTAAGTTCATCTTTATTAATAGTACCTCTCTCATTAAAACATCCACGTATAATATTAGACATCTTAACGGCATCTATATCATATACAAAAGATAAATTAATAATAAGTTCTTTTATATCTCTTGTAAATACCTTATTAGTATCAATATTCTTAGGCATTGAACTAATAAGAAAATTAAAATCAAAATTACTATTAATATTAAGTCTAAGTTTATTATACTTTCTAATATCCTCTAGTGATAGATCATATGAAGTAAGACTAACAGACTCAAATACATCATCAAAACTCTTTGTAATGTCTTCATAACTACTAGTATTAAATCTAGGTAATTTAAATGATTTAACAACATTATCATATTCAGTCTTTCCTATATTACTATATAGAACAATATTAAGTATAGGGTGTGATAAAAATTCATTCGCAGATACTGGTGAATATAGTTCATATATATAGTTGTTAACACTACCAGTTTTAATAAGTGTTTTAACTAACCCAATAGCTTCAAGTTTCCTTCTAGCGGATTCTATCTCACTAATAGTCATCCTTAAAGTAGATATAAGCTTCTGATGAGAAAAATCTTTACTTACTATTTGAGCATTATCTAAATCAGCCCAAAGAGTAAAGTATAACATTACAGCCTCAATACCAATAATAGGTAAATATAAACTGGTAATAATTTTTCTATCTTCATCATGTAAGATAGTCTTATTAATAACAACATAGCTATCCGCAGGCATTAAACTATACTTCTCCATACTATCCCCTTCCTTATGTATATTGTATAATAAAAAGTACCAAAAGTAAAGAAGAACATAGTCCAAAAAATAACTAATTACTAAGTATATTTTTCTATGAAATATTAACCCCTTAATATTCTATTTTTAACAAATAATTATCAAAAAACCCTATTGCAAATACAACAGGATTAAGTGCCTCTAGTTACGATTACAACCCCCATTGCTTCACAACTGATTTAATTATAGCACAAATGTTTGCTTTTGTCAAATTTTTATAAATGCGGCTCCAAGTATTCGCCTACCCCGTCATCACTATCGTTCTTCCTTACTATACCAGTACAAGTATAATAGGTATATAAAATCAGCTTATGTTTTTAGTTTGTTCTTTAAATCCTCTAATATATCTTTGCTATTTATCTTATTTATTGCAAAACACTTCTTACCTAAGTCTTTAAAAGAAGCCCCACAGTGGTACAACTCACTATCATCAATAATAATAAACCTATCATGAAATTTATTGGTAATATGAATATCATGATTATTATATTGACTTTGATACTTATTAATTAAATTATTATCAATATTTTTGGTATATACACTAACTTTCTTATTAGTTTTGCACACTACATCAAGTAATTCTTTTGATATATAGTTGTCTATAATAATGATACTTTTATTAGAACTATTAAATATATCTAACAAAAGTGAATGTGCATCTCATATTTGACCATCAAAGAATAATTCATTACTAAAAGAATCAAACTTAGAAAATGTATTTTCAAGTAATGATACTCTTTCATCTAAGTTAAATACCATCTTATTAATATATCTTTGTTCTAAAAACTCATTAGAAATATATTTTTTCATTGCAATAAATGTATCAACAATTCTAAGACTAGCTTGCACAGCTATCTCACTTTTAAGTAACCCAGCAAGCATAGTAATTCCATATTCTGTAAACACATAAGGTAAATATTTTCTATGTTCACCTCTATTCCCCTTTAAGGTGAAAAAATTGCACCTTAAAGAATCAAATTCTTCCTTCGTTAATCTAAAACAAAATTTTTCTGGAAATCTAGTTATATTATTCTTTACTGCTCTATTCAAATCTTTTGTTTCATATCCAAATAGCAAAGCAACATCAGAATCGAGCATCACCTGTTTACCTCTGATTTCATAAATCATATCCTCTATTTTAATATTATCTTTAACTATAATTTCATACATCCAACAAAACCTCCTATTACTTAATCAATTTATTTTGTAGTTCACTCAGGATATTTATATCGTTTATTCTATTAATAGCAAAGCATTTTTTACCTAAATCTTTAAATGATGCTCCACAGTGGTACAAATCCCTATCATCAATAATAATAAATCTGTCATGAAATTTATTGGTAATATGAATATCAAGATTATTATATTGACTTTGATAATTGTTAATTAGATTATTATCAATATTTTTAGTGTATACACTAACTTTCTTATTAGTTTTGCATACTACATCAAGTAGTTCCTTGGATATATAGTTGTCGATAATAACAATACTTTTATTAGAACTATTAAATATATCTAACAAAAGTGAATGTGCATCTCATATTTGACCATCAAAGAATAATTCATTACTGAATGTTTCAAACTTAGAGAAAGTATTTTCAAGTAGTGATACACGTTCATCCAAGTTAAATACCATCTTATTAATATATCTTTGTTCTAATAATTCGTTAGATATGTATTTTCTCATAGTAACAAAAGCATCCATAATAGCAATACTAACTTTTGTTGCAACACTAGATTTTAATATTGTACTGAGCATTGCAACACCTTGTTCAGTAAAAACTCTTGGATTATATCTTCTTCCGCCATATCCATTTAAACTTGAGGTCGAAAATTTCGACCTCAAGTTTATGTGTTCTTCCTCAGTTAATTTCCAAGAAAATCTCAAAGGAAACTTATCAAGGTTATTTTTAACAGCCTCGTTTATTCTTTTTGTTTCAACTCTATAAAGTTTTGCCAAATCAGAATCAACCATAACTTGTTTACCTCTAATCTCATAAATCATATCCTCTATTTTAATATTATCTTTAACTGTAATTTCATCCATATATCAAAACCTCCTAATCAAACTATGAAACACCAAGAAAAATAAAATTTTTTCCACATATATTTTTGGTATAAACACTTTATCATATTCCTGTTTGTTAGTCAATATAAAAATAATACTTAACAAAATAATTTTTTTATGCCACACTAATATCAACAGGAGGCCACAACAATTGAAAATAACAACATTAAAAAATCTAAAAACGAAACTACTAGGAATAAAATCAAAACCAGTATTTTTAACTGTAAAAGATATTAGAAAAATAATGATAAAAGGTGAAGATATGCCAACAGCCATATTTTCAGCAGATAATCAAGATTACATAGTTAAGCCAAGAACAATATATACAAGAAAGAGAAAAAAAGAATTAGATAATAGATAAAAAGAAATGTAATGATTAAACAAATAATCAAATTACATTTCTTTTAATATTATATAAAAATTATTTCCTGCATTTAATAATTAAAGCACTAATAACTATAAGTAAAATGCTAAGCATCAATATATATAAATTATATCCGGTAAGAAAGATAACGAAAGTATTCATAGCCATATGTACGATAATAGGTTTAATAATGTCTTTGTCTTTCATATATATATAAGAGTTAATAATACCAACTATAAAAGCATAAATAATAGAGGTAATTCCCGTATGACAAAATGCAAATATAATACTTGCTAGAAGTATCACCAACCATTTCTTATTATTAAATAAAGAAAGCCTCTTTATAAGATCATATCTAAATAAAAATTCCTCAAATATAGGCCCCATAATACCAGTACATATTATGCTAAATAAAATATTAACATCACTAGTAACATCATTAGCGAAGTCTAATCTAAATATAAACATATTATAAACTCCTGCTACTCCAACACCAAGCATAACAAGAGGAATATAAGATTTATAATCTAACTTAAATTTAATATCCCTACTCTTATATAAAATATAAATAATTTGAAGAATAATAAAAAGAATACTTCCAATAACAAGCGTTTTATCGGGACCAAACACTATAAAACAAATAATTAATATTAGATATTGCAATATCATTAAAAGAAAGACTTCCTTCAAAGATAAAATTAATTTCCATAAATACTTCATAATTTCACTCCATAAAATAAAAATAAGATAGCTTAAACTTCTAGCTGTCTTATATGATTGTACTTCTAAGCATTAACATTTGATACCGCTAAAACATTAATAGCTTGTAATCCTTTAGCAGTCTCGATTAATTCAAATTCAACTACTTGTCCTTCAGATAATGTCTTATATCCGTCTTGCTTAATTGCAGAGTAATGTACAAATATATCTTCACCTTCTGGATAGTCAATAAAGCCATAGCCCTTTTCATTGTTGAACCACTTAACTCTTCCTTGCATAGTACCACCTTACCTTTCTGTTTTCCTTACAAGAATATTATAACGTACTGCATTAGAGTTTTGCAAACAATTAAGTAAGACAAAAACCGACAAATTTCTTGTGTTGAACTCTTAACGAGCATATCCATAATATCATTTTCAAAAATATCAAAAAGACTTAAATAAATTTACCAATAATAGTTAATGATAAACCAGTAAAAGTTAACTATTCGTGTACAAAAGAAAAAAGTAGACCTTTAAAAAATCTACCTTATTTCAATATTCATAATCTCTAAAATTCTATTTAAATCATTAACATTTTCAAAGAAAATACTAACTTTTTTATTATCAATTTTAACCTTAGTTCCAAGAATTTCTCTCATTTCACTCTCAACATGTGAGTAGTCGTTATTAACTTGCCTTCTAGTAATAGGAGTTCTCTTCTTAATTTCCTCTTCTTTACTAAGATTTTCAAGTTCATGAACACTCATATTTTCGTTTATAATTCTTTTAGCAAGGTCTTCAATTTCATAACCATCTTCCATTTTACTAAGTACTCTAGCATGACCCATAGATATGTCACCATTAAGAATCATTTTTTGTACATTATCAGGTAAGTTTAAAAGACCAAGAGTATTAGTAATATGGCTTCTACTTTTACCAATTTTTTGTGCTAAATCTTCTTGTCTAATATCTAGGTTATCAATAATACCCTTATAAGCCCAAGCAAGTTCAATAGCAGTAAGATTCTCTCTTTGTAAGTTTTCAAGTAGAGATATTTCCCTCATTTGATCATCAGTATAATCTTTTACAATAGCAGGAATAGTCTCCATACCAGCAAGCCTGCTAGCTCTAAGTCTTCTCTCACCAGCAATAAGATCGTATCCTTTAATACTTTTCTTAACAATAATAGGAGTAAATACACCATAATTTTTAATAGACTCTGCTAGTTCATGAAGAGCTTCCTCATTAAATGTCTTTCTAGGTTGATAAGGATTAGGTCTAATTTCAGATACTGGAATTTCCTTAATATCTTCTTCTTTAGCAGTCTCCATTACATTACTTTCAAATGTATCAAAATCAAGTACTTCAGTAGAAAATAATTCTTCAAGCCCTCTACCTAGAGCTTTCTTCTTTTGTTCCATTTCTCTCTATAACCTCCTTAGCTAAATTTAAATAAGCAATAGTTCCTTTATTTCTAGGTTCATATTCTAGTATTGGTTTACCATGAGAAGGAGCTTCTGCTAGTCTAACAAGTCTTGGTATAATAGTGTCATATACTCTCTCTTTAAAGAAACCTTTAATACTTTCAATAACTTCAATACCTAAATTAGTATTAGAAAACATAGTAAGTAATACGCCTTCAATATCTAAGTTTGGATTAACTTTTCTTTGTGCTAACATTATAGTATTAATAAGCTGCATAATACCTTCAAGTGCAAAGTATTCACACTGTACTGGGATAAGTACTGAGTCTGATGCTGCAAGAGCATTAGTAGTAAGTATTCCAAGAGATGGAGGACAATCTATAAAGATAAAGTCATAATTATTTTTTACCTTTGCTAGTTCTTCTTTTAGTCTTGTTACCCTATTAAATTTCTCTCCTGTTTCTTTAGCTTTTCTTTCAAGTTCAATAAGTTCCATATCAACACCAGCTAGATTTAGATATGCTGGAAGCAAACTCAGATTTTTACTCTTAGTTCTTATAATAGAACGATCTATAGTATCTTTTTTAGTTAATACTTCATATATACTACTTGATATGTCACCTTTATTAACTCCTACTCCAGTAGTAGCGTTACCCTGAGGATCCAAATCAACAAGTAATACTTTTTTATCTAAGACACCAAGTGATGCCGCTAAATTTATACTAGTAGTGGTCTTTCCTACTCCACCTTTTTGGTTTACGATTGCAATAATTTTTCCCATAAATGTCACCCTATTTTCCTCAAATATAATTGTATCAAAAAATATCGAAAAAAGAAAGTGCTTTTATAAGTTTTTTAAAATTCCCTCTGAGCCTAAGGTCTCTCCGGGCTTTTCGGAGCCGTTAGAGTCTCCAAAAAGAAAATTGAAGCCATAAAGTCTTCAATTTTAAAGTATTATACTAATTAACGAAATAATTTACTATTTGGACTTTCTTCCAAAGAAACTTCATTCATAATAGCTTGAACATTGGTTTGACTATTCATCATTTTTCTCTGTTCTTCAGCAATTATTTTCATAGAATTTTGGTACATATTAAAATATTCACGAGCAAACTCTTCTTGAGATCCCATATTTTTACCAGTCATATATGATTTGGTAATTTCGTTTGCTAAAAAAGCTATTTGTGCTTCATCCATAACATTAGGAATAAACGCCATCTATATCACCATCCTTAATTTAATAGTACATATTATCAAAAAGAAAGTCAATTTCATTTCATAAACTTTACATATATTATACAAAAATTAATATTTATATCATTTTAAATTAATTTATAACAGTATTAACGTTTTTTACCATTATATGAGTCAAAGAAAGTTAAGTTATTACATCCATATAAATTAATAACAATTTCATCTTCAACTAAATAACTTAATAAATCAATTAATTTTATCTTACCACTAAAAGTTTGAAGATTATTGTTGGGATCATAATCTTCAAATAATATCATTACTTCAGAGAAAGATCCGGTCAAATCACCAATGATGTTAACAAAACCATGAGCTAAAGAATTTCTTAGTGATCTAAATATAAAATTAGACAATTCTTGCTGAAAATTATAATTAATACCGTTTTCTATAACGTTATTATATTCCATAACCAATTTTTCTTTTTCTTGATTTAAACTTTCTATTTCTAACTCACAGCGATTTATTTTTTTAGGAAGTATAAAATTAAAATAATCATTGTCAATAGTATTTTTTTTCATAGATTCTTTGCTACTATATATAAATTTTTGTTTATTATTAA
>JAZTXT010000105.1:0-2473 GCA_045636525.1 Bacilli bacterium
TAAAATTTTAAAAAATAATAATCTTGATAAAGTATATATAGGATTAATAGAAAATAATCTTAAAGAAATATAAAAATAAAGTTCAACCTTAGGTTGAGCTTTTTTCAACCATAACTTTATTGAAACTTATTATTTAACATGTTACAATGAATATAGAGGAGGAAAAAATATGAATAAAAAAAATTATATAATTATTGGAGTACTATTATTAGTATTAATGGGAGGAATACTATTCGTTATATTAGGAAAAAACAATACTGAAACAGATGCTGAAAAATTTGCAAAAGAATATACCGAAGTAGGGAATGATAACGTATTTATATATAGAGATGCAAAAGAAGTTATCAAACTATTAGAACATGGAACTGGAGTAGTTTATCTGGGATTTCCAGAATGTCCTTGGTGTCAAACATATGCAAAGTATCTAAACGAGGTTGCAAAAGAAGTAGGAGTTGACAAAATATACTACTACAACATACTTGAAGACAGAACAAACAATACCGAAGTATATCAAAAAATAGTATCATTGCTAGGAGATACTCTTCAGTATGACGACGAAGGAAATCTAAGAATCTATGTTCCAAATGTATCATTTCATATAAATGGTGAAATAATAGGAAGTGATTGCGAAACATCAAAAGACACTAAAGGTCTAGATACACCAAAAGAATATTGGACTGAAGAAGAAGTATCAGATCTAAAAAACAAACTAACAGATTATATGGAACAAGTATACACATCAAGTAATATGTGCACAACATGCAATAGATAAAATAAAACTACTTTCATATATGGAAGTAGTTTTAAAACATAAAACATTATAGTTATTTAAATAAAAAAGAAAATAGATAGCATATATCTATTTATTTTCTGTAAATTTTAATAACACTTTTTCCAATTCCTTTTCATCATCGAGACCGACAAAAAAATCTTCAGAATTTTCAGTAATAGTTTTTCTAAAACACAAATCACTATCATCATTAACATTTGAAAAAAGAGTATATTTTATACCATCAATAATTTCAGTGTTAAGTATTAAATATTCAATACCATCATCTAAAACAATAGTTTCCATCATATTATTTTCCTCCCATACTATTGTTATTTTCTAAAGCCTCATATGCAGATATTAATTCTGAAAAAGTACGTAAATTGTCATCATTCAAATACATTTTAATCATATCATCAGGTATATTTCTAATTTCTTTTTCCATCATATTCTCAAAAACAAGAGAAGAAGGATGACCACTTTTTTTATCTAACATACCATTTATTCTTAAAAATTGATCGATACTTACATAATTACGTTCATATCCATACTCTTGATAAGAAACAGATTGAATAAATTTAGGTAATTCAGAACTAGGCAAAATCAAACTATATATATAGACATCCAAAGGATTAGAAATATCAAGCTTTCCATACTCAGCAACTGTATTTTCCTTAACAACTATATCATCAGTTCCAGGTGCTTTAATAGCCAAAAAGTTATCACAAAGATATTGACTGGCTTTATTTTTTAAAACAGAAATAGCAGTATTATATTCCTCTCTAGCGGCATTTTTAGTTTGAAAATAATCATGAATTTCTTCTCCTGCTAATGCATATGTCCCAACAGCTAAAGAAACAACCATAAGTGCAGAACAAAGTATAAGAGTAATTTTATTAGAATTAGGTATATTTATAACACGTTGTCCAATTGTCTTCTTATTATTATAGCTGACTTTTTTATTATTCCCAATAGTTTTATTAATTAATTTTTCAGCCTTTTCAGAACTAGAAACTTGACTAACATTAGGAACATGATACACACCACCATTTCTAGTAGTACTTTCTATAACACTTGCATAATAAGCCTTCTGTTCATCATTTTTTCTAACATTTTCTAATCTTTTTTGATATTCCGGCGTTTTAAAAACTTCTAAAACAGCATCAATATTCTCATTTTCATTAATTTTATTATTAATATCGTTATTAGTCATTTTTATTTACCTCCTATAATACAAATATATATTATTTCAGTTACTAAGTCAATATTTACTTTACACTATTTGACATTTATTCCAAGCATATTAGCAATTAAAATAGCCTCTAATGAGTTAATAGTACTACCTTTTAAATCTTTAATATCAATTCTAATACCTTCAATATCTGAAGTAGACAAATCAATATTATTTAAATTTGTCTTATAAAAATCACTTCTTCTTAAACTACAATCATGAAAAAAAATATTTTTAATATTAGTTGCCATAAATGTAGCTTCTTCTAAATCACAAGATATAAAAGAAACATTTTTAAGAATAGCATTATTAAAACTAATATACTTAAGTGTACAATCTTTGAAATAAATATCAGTAAAATTAGTATTATCAAATATCGTTCCTGTAAGCTTACAATTATTAAATTCTATCCTTCTAATAAATCTACTTCTAAAATCAATATTAGACAAATCACAATTATTAAATATACAATC
>JAZTXT010000106.1:0-2655 GCA_045636525.1 Bacilli bacterium
CATCGTCAAGATGGACACATATAACATTTCCCGGTTTCTTATTTTCCTTCTTTTTCGTAAAAGAAGGAAAACTACCGGTAGGTATAAAACTATAAGATTTTAACTTTAACATTTTTTTAAGTTTTGACCTTGACATTTACATTATTATTTATCTATTCTTATGTTATGTACTTGTATATACCAGTAATGGTGAGTGGAGAGATTACAGAGTAATCTCGGGTTAGGCGAATACTTGTAGCCGCATATAAAAAAATAAGAATAATATCTTGACTAAAATAGTAAATATATAGTATTATATATGAGTAAATTATATGGGAGGAAGATATTATGTCAGGACATAGTAAATGGTCTACGATCAAGAGAAAAAAGGGTGCTATTGATAGCGAGAGAAGTAAGGTGTTTCAGAAGTTAGCTAAGGAACTTTATGTTGCAGCTAAGAGTGGTGATCCTAATCCAGATAACAATTCTGCTCTTAGAATGGTAATAGAAAAAGCTAAGAGTGAGAATATGCCTAAGGCTAATATAGAGTCTGCTATTGCTAAAGCAAGTGGCAAAGGTAATGAAGAGAATTATGATGCTATTAGATACGAAGGGTATGCTCCTGGTGGTATTGCTATTATGATCGATTGTCTTACTGATAATAAGAATAGAACTGCTGGTTTTGTTAGAAGTACTCTTACTAAAAGAGGTGGAAACTTGGGTACTGATGGTTCTGTTAGTTATTTATTTGAGAGAAAAGGTGTAATTGTACTTGAAAAAGAATATGATGAAGATAAGCTTATGGAAGATGCTTTAGGACTTGATGTTCTTGATTTTATAAGTGATGAAGATAGTTATACAATTTATACTGATGCTAATAGTTTTATTAGTGTTAAAGATGAACTTGTTAGTATGGGTTATGATAAGTTTTTAATGAGTGAAGTTACTTTTGTACCAAGTAATTATATTGGATTAGATGAAGAGACTACTGAGAAAGTAATGGGACTTATTGATGCTCTTAATGATATTGAAGATGTACAAGAGGTTTATCATAATTTAGAAGTATAATGTTTTAGATATTTGACTATGTAATTAGTTAAATATTTTTTTTGTGTAAAATTTGTTGATATTAAAATTAAATTATGGTATATTAATAATAGGGTTAATAGCAGAGGTGATATGATGAAATTTAGAAGTATGATTTTAGTTTTAACAATTGCATTCTCTGTTATTTTTATGTCTATGTTAGGTACATCTTATGCTTATTATGTTGCTACTAATGGTACTACTGTTAATGTTACTACTGGTAATATTGATACTGGTATTGCTGTTGTTTTTGCTCAAAGTCAGTATATTAATGTTAATACTGGTATCCCAATAAATGCATCAGATGTTAATAATTTGGTTAGTGCTTCTACATTTACACTAACTCCTGATACTGTTATTTTGAGTGATGCAGAAGTGGCTGTTAATATTGGTATTGTTGATCTTTCAATTGATAGTACATTAGTTGTAGATGATTTTAAATATAAATTTTCATGTAATAATGGAAGTAGTGATGTTATTAGTGTAAGTGGTACTGGTGTTGATTTTAATGAAGGAGTTATATCAAGTGGATATTTTAAACTTGGAACTTTAAGTACTACATATAATACATTTTCTGTGAATGATATTTACACATGTAATCTTATGGTATGGCTTCAGGAAACTGGTGAAAATCAGAATGCTTTGATGAACAAGAAATTTAGAGGTTTAATTAAAGTTAATACCATATTTAAAAAATAGTGAGGTTGGTTATGAATAAGAAAAAGAAGTTTATTATTTCTATTATTATAGTTGTTTTACTTGCGGTTGTTATTTCTTCGGTAACTTATGCTTTTTTATTGGCTATAACAAATGAAGGTATTATTGATGCTACTGGTAGTGGAGAACTTAGTATTAATTATCAGAAACCTGCTGATTTAACTGGTAATTTATCTATTTCCAATAATAGGGATAATGGCCTTAAAACTACTGCTACTGCTAGGCTTAATGAAGGTAGTGTCGATGCACTGTTTAATATGTATATTACTCCTAAGGCACTTACTAATTTGAATATTCCAGCTCTTAAATGGGAAGTAGAGGGTGTTAGAGAAGGTAATGTTGTTTGTTCTAATAATGGTGATTTTAGTAATGCTACTGTAGATACTAAATTTAAAATATTAGATAGTTGTAAGCTTAGTACTGATGTAACAACATTTACTGTGTACATATGGATTGATGCAAGTCTTGTTACTACTACTGTTGGTGGGGCACAATTTGATGCTAAAATTGGTGCTGATTCTGTTCCGATTACAGGTGGATTTTAGGAAGTTATAGTAAACTTATGGTTTATTTACTTCCTTTTTTTTTACTTGTTTGTTATAATTATAATGGTGATAATATGAATATTAGTGATGTTATTGTTAATGTGAATAGCATGAAAGATATAGATAATATAAGTGATAGTACTAAGTATATTAATATTTCTATTGATAATATTGATAATGAGACTATTGGTTATTTACTTTTAAATGGTAGTAAGTATTCATATTCTGATTCTACTTTAGATAGTAATGGTTTTATATATGCTAATTATGAAATGTTTAAATATAGTGAGACTATTATTACTAATATTATTGATAATATGCCTAGTGG
>JAZTXT010000107.1:0-2365 GCA_045636525.1 Bacilli bacterium
TAATGCTCTAAAGTCATGATTACCATATAATATTAGATTTGTTATATTTGGAGAATATGGATGATTTCTTACTAAACTTTTTATTTGACCTTCTACTGTTTTTTGTTTAAGTTCTTCTTTAGGTATTGAATATATATTTTCAAGTACATCTCCAGTATTTATAATTATAAAAATATTATTTCTTATGGCATATTCATATACTGAATCTAGTAGTTCTAATCTTTGTCTTTTATTACCACAATGTAAGTCAGAAATATATATTGCTCTAAATGATTTTTGAGTAGATATTAATTCTACTTTATTTGGTGGTAATAGTATTTCTTTATCTTCAGGTAAATAAAAAACCGTTCCGTTATCATAGAACACTTTTTTGTAGTTTTGATAACTGGAACGGATTCCTTTTATTGCAGACAAAAACATTTTATCTGGTAAATTTAATTTTAATTTAATATCATTTAGTGATTGGCCTTCACACATTAATTTTATGATTTGTTCTTGTAGTTGTTGCATGAATCACCACTCCCTATATTAATAATACACTATTATTATTTATTTGTCGCTCTTTTTCTGTTATTATTTCGTCTATTACGATTATTGCGTGGTTTTTGTTTTGGTTTAGATTCATTTTCTTGCTTTTCTTCTTCTTTTTTTTCTTGAACTTTTTTAACTGATTCAGTATCAATTGGTTCTTTTTCAATAACATCTAAAACTTTAGTGTTACTTAGTTCAACTAATGAATCTATTTCTTTTTCTACTTCTGTTAAATTAACGTTTTGTTCATTTTTCTTTTTCTTCTTTTTAGGTTCAAGTGCTATAAATAAGTCTTCTTTTATTTCAGCATTTTTATAACCTACTACATCTAATATTTGAGTTATATCTTTAACATATTCTTTAACAGGTTCTTCTCCTTTTTCTTTTTTACGTACAGGAGATACTTTATATGTTTTATGATTATCTAATTTTATTATTGTAGTATTTTCAATATCATCTAGTATTGAATGATCAAAGTCTTTTTTCTTTTCTGGTTGTCTTCTTATTTCGTCAATAATTATTTCTGTAGCTGTTACATCTTCATTATTTGCTTTTAAGATATATACACATATTTCTTTATCATCGATTAATACAAAAGAACAACTTCTTTCTTCTTCATAGAAATATATTGGTTTTTTAATAACCATTTGTGCATATACAAGGTCTTCCATAGATGCAACCATTATAATACTATGGTCTATCATATCAGGGAGTTTTTCACTTTTAACTAAAATAGAATCGTATGTATTTATTACTTTTCTTAGTTTAGTTTTATATAGTGAATAATGATCTTTTGTATCATGATAGTATATAACAGCATATGCAACTAGTATTACTGCTACTGTAGCTGTAAGTATTGCATAAGCAGAATATTCACTACTTAGTAATATAATAGTTGCAAATACAAATACTAAACCTGCAATAGATAATAAGCTTAGTTTAACTTCTCTATTCACTTTGTTCTCCCCTTTCTACCATTTCAGAAAACCATATAGATGGATATGCTAGATATGGTACTCTAAATAATACTTTTCCTTTTACATTCTCTTTTAAGATAGTTCCATCATCTTTAGTAGGATTGTTATCTCCTTTTGTGATGTAACCATTTTCATTTATTTCTACTATACGGTGAACAATTATTGTTTCTCCATCATCGTATGCAATTATATCGTCTATTTCTAATTTAGTTTTATCAGTAACTTTATTTAGTACTACGGCATCTCCTTTATAAATTATTGGTTCCATAGAGCCACTACCAATACCCATCATATAGATTGGTAAGACACCTGATACTAAAACAAAGATTAATAATATTACACCATAAATAACTATATCAGTTTGTTTATGCAATGATTTCGCTAATATTATTTCATTTCCATCAGCATATTCTTTTATTTTTCTTGAAGAGTATAAATATACTAAATATGGTAAGCATATTTCTATTGCTGATTTTAAATAGTTTTCTAAATTAGGATGTATAGGCATTATATACATATACATTTCTGTAATAAGTCTATATACAAGAGGTATTTTAAATCCTATATGATATGTTAAATAACTCATTACAATATTCTTTAGTGTACTTGGTAGTCCACATGAAGTAATAAATAAGAATACATTAGATAAGCTATCAAATGTATAGTTATTTAGTTTAATTACAATTTCTAATAGTGTTAATAATATAGTTATTATTACTATAACTTTTTTCTTATCTTTATTAGCATTTATAACAATATACCTTAATAATTCACTAAATATTATAATTAATATAGGCAATAATAGATTGTTTATTATATTAACTATATTTATGGAATATGGTAGTTTATTAAATGAT
>JAZTXT010000108.1:0-1938 GCA_045636525.1 Bacilli bacterium
GAACAAAATTTCTTTAATAAAAAAACAAGTACGGTAGCGACTATCGGAATTTAAGTCTGTGGAGAAGCCTGGATACAGTGTCTAAGAAGCAGAAATTCATCACCGTGAGGTGATGGCGTCAAATTTATTTGACTTTTGTTCCAATATAATAAATTTACATATAATTATAATGAAAAAACTTTAAATATTAAAATATAAATGATATAATGAAGTAGAGTGGTGGTAGTATGTATAATATATATAAATATATAAGAAAATATGGAAATAAAACATTTGAAGAACATCCCGCAACAGAATTAGATATCCTAATCTTTACGCAAATACCATATATAGATTTTACAAGTTCATTTAAAACATCAAGTGAAGAAGTGTCATTATCTATTTTATGGGAAAGAGCAAAAAAACATAATATTAAAACAATGGGCTTTGGACATAGAGTAGCATTGAAAATATTAGATATAATATCAAATACAAAGCGTTATAAAGATTTAATATTAAAAAACTATATATATTATTTGGCGGAAGATGTGCAGTTTGGTGCAATATCAATTATAGTACCAAATGAATATACTTATGTAATTTTTGAAGGAACAGATAACACAATTTGGGGATGGAAAGAAGATTTTAAACTTGCCTATACATATCCTACAGAGTCACAAAAGATGGCTACCAAATATTTAAATGACAATATAAAAATAAATGGTTCAAAAGTAGTCGTGTGTGGTCACTCTAAAGGTGGAAATCTAGCTTTAGTAGGAGCGATGAACACAAATATATTTAAGAAAATAAAAATACATAAAATATATTCTCTTGATGGTCCAGGATTAAAAAAAGAAGAGTTTAGATCACTAAAATATAAACTAGTTAGAAATAAATTAGTAAATATAATACCAAATGCTAGCTTAATTGGTGTACTTCTAAAACAAGAAAATGTCAGAGTAGTAAAAAGTAGAGGATTAGGTTTATTTCAACATGATGTAACAACATGGGTAACAGATGAAGATAAACTAAAACCAGCTGTACAGGATAAACTAAGTATAAGATTAGATGAATCAATCAATACATGGCTTGAACAACATAACTATCAAGAAAGAGAAGAAATTATTGAAGGTATTTTTTCTATATTCGAATCATCAAATATAAAAACATATAGTGATATAAATTCACTTGAAGAAATATATAAAATAGTAAAATCAACACTTGATTTATCAGAAGATACTAAAGAAGTTATTTCTACTAGTTTAAAACTGTTGATGTCAGGTATTGGGACTGGCATTATAAATGATACTATCGAAGAAATAGAAGAAAATATTGAAAAATTTTTGGAAAAAAATAATAAAATACTAGGTAAATTTAAATAATGTAAAAGGATGTAAAGTATAGTAATTACTTTGCATTTTTTATATCTGTTTGTTATAATATAAGTGGAGGAAATATGTTAGAAAAAGCTCTTGAAGTATTAAGAAAATTAAATGATAAAGGTTACTTAGCCTACATAGTAGGAGGTTTTGTCCGTGATAGTTATCTAAATAGAAAAACAAATGATATAGATATATGTACTTCTGCAACACCAAAAGAAATACTAGAATTATTTGATAATGTCATTGTATCAGATATGCATTATGGTAGTGTCGTAATATCATATCATGGATATAATTTTGATGTAACAACATTTAGAAAAGAAATTAAGTATGAAGGAAATAGAAAACCAGTAAAAATAAAATACATAAAAGATTTAAAGAAAGATTTACTAAGAAGAGACTTTACTATAAATACTTTATGTATGAATAGTAAAAAAGAAGTAATAGATTTATTAAATATCAAAGAAGATTTAGATAATAAAATATTAAAAACAGTGGGTAATCCAAAATATCGTATTAAAGAAGATTCGCTTAGAATATTAAGGTGTATTAGATTTGCAACTATTCTAGATTTTGA